>CAJFOH010000098.1 GCA_904395845.1 uncultured Lachnospiraceae bacterium | reverse complement strand
TTTCATTGATTAGCAATATTTTAGCGACAAATCATTTAATTCATCAATTAATTTTCTATTACCAATGCTTCTAGCAATAGGTATATAAAACTCTAACGTTTCTTTTGATTTCTTCTTTATGATTGATTCGTCCATATATTCTACAGTTCGCATATTGTGTAATCGTTCTGCCAACTTTATTAATTGTACCTTTTCATTTTGACAATCTGTTTCTATTAAATCAACAAAGCATTTGACCTTTTTTGGTAACTTATCAGAAATACTATCATAATCTCCCTTTTCTTTTACATCACACAATAAACCTGCAAGAACCATCTCAGGCTCTGCTTCAATTTCACATAATATAATTGCAACGGATATTGGATGTGTCACATATTCTTCCCCTGAATATCTCTTTTTTCCTTGATAAGCCTTGCAAGATAACTCATAAACTTTTTGTAATTCATTTTCATCTACATCTAGTTCTTGTTCTGCAATACTTTTCTTTAATTGCTCATATAATAGCTCTTTGTTTGTTCCAACTGGTAAATTCTTAATAAATATTTTGTCCATAGCACTACCTCCGATACATTTAATCTCATATTTTGCAAATTTTAATAGGGATGGACTAACTCCAAATTCTCTGCGAAATGCTTTGGAAAAAGCACTATGTGACATAAAGTTATATTTTAATGCCACATCAATCAACCGAGTCCCCAATAAAATATCCTCACATGTATGAATCAACCTGCGTCTACAAATATATGATTGTACACTTTCATTCATCTTTTCCTTAAACATATGCAAAAAATAAGACTCTGAATATCCAGCCATTTTTGCAAGTTCTGCATTGGTTATTGGTTCCTCTAAATGATTCTCGATAAATTTTAGAATTTTATCCATAGCCATCACCTCTTTCCACGTGGTAGTTCTATGATACAATATTTCTATAAGAAATGCTGTTCCAAAACTGCTGTTATTAAGATATTTTTACACTCATCTTATGAATGTTTATCAAAACTCTATTTCCCCTTTACATTACACAAATAGATATATGCATCCTCAAGAGATGCCTCACATGGTTGGCACTTAATTTCTGGTCGTATCGTGCTAATTACTTTTATCTGTAATCCATCATTGACAAATTGTTTCGATGAAATATGATAACGTTTTTCAATTTCTCTTGCACTGTTTTCATCTTTCACTTTGCATAACCAAACATATCCTTTAACTTGTTTTATAAGTTCTGACATTGTACCTGTATACAGAAATTCCCCTTTTTTCATAATCGCAAGCTGATTACAAGTAGCTACTAAATCCTCTACTACATGAGTAGAAAATAATACAGCACGATTTTTGGAAACGTCTACTAACAAGTTTCGGATACGAATTCTCTCTTCTGGATCAAGTCCAGTGGTTGCTTCATCTACAATCAGAACTTTCGGTTCATTTAAAAGAGCTTGTATTAAACCAACCCTTCGCTTCATTCCACCTGACAGTTGTTTCATTTTTTTCTTTTGATGCTCTATCAGGCTAGTTTTTTCCAAATAGTACTGAATGCGTTTTTTACATTCTTTTTTCGACACTCCAGAAAGAATCCCCATATATTCCAAACATTCCTGAACTGTTAGTTCTGGATACAAGTCAATCTCCTGTGGTAAATATCCAATCTGACGCTGAATCTTGGGATAATTCTCTTCACAATAAAGGATTCCATCCATACTTACTGTACCTGTAGTTGCTGTAAGAACTGTAGTTAACACTCTCATTAATGTGGTTTTTCCAGCTCCATTTTCTCCCATAAGTCCAAAAACTCCATTGGGAATTTCCAAATAAGCGTGGTTAATGGCAGTTACTTTATTTTTAAATGTTACAGTCAGATTATTAATTTTAATACTCATTTAGTCAACCTCTTTTCTTAATTATTTTTGGCATCAAACTTATTAGCAATATACAGAAAAACAGACACAATACCTTTCCATACATCCATCTAAAATCCTGATTATCCGTTATATTCCGAAATGCATAAGAAAATAAATTATAATTGCCAAACAAAGTTTCTCCCAAATTGGAATTTGTTACAAGCCAAAGAGCAATGCTACCTCCCATACCAATCCACATATTCCGAAACAAACAAGACAAAACATTAGAAAGTATTCCCCAAAACCATAAAGTAACTATCATTGCTACTAAAAAAAGAAGGAACATCTGAAGTTCTGATTCTGTGCCTTGATTAGTTTCATACAAGGGGTATGGGGTTTGAAAATAGTAAAACATCCCATATCCTATCCCACTTAAGATAAAAAGGACAATTTCCTGTAACACCATTCGAATTCCAATGGAACAAAGACGTCTTTTCAATGAATATAGACGGTGTATTTCAAATCGTTTAGAAGTAATTTCCTGCGTATAAGTGTCTCCACAAAAAACTATGGCAAGCAATGCCATTGGAGCTTCCATTACAACACCAATTTTGTAAGAATAACTAATACTACGAATCAAACTTAATATAACAACAAAGCAAAGAGCATATACTATCTTATATGCTGGAAGACTAATTTTCCTCTCTATCAGTATCATATTTTTCGTCTCCTCCAAAGTTGTATTCCAATAAAGATAATTCCTACGGAAGCACTAAGCAAACAAATCTGATTTACCAAAACAAATGGTGGTGGTGCCACATCGAAAAACATATCAGGAAAACGGACCATAATGGCAAACGGTCGCCCATAATATCCATAAATCCCCTCTGCATTTCTACTTCCCATATTGGAATAAATCATATATAGAACTAAAAATGGAACAGCAGGAAGAGGATTTTTAAACAAAAGTGCTACGATGGTATATACGCATACAATCATTAGCATGTTAGGCAAAATGTAAAGACAAGTGGCAAAAGAAAATCGGTCAATCGTATTTCAAAACCATTACCGCTAGTACGAATAATAGCCATCACCCAAAATACCAGATTTAATATTCCAAGAATAATGGAACTAACCACAAAACCTCCTACAACCTTTCCTATAACGTACTGCGTAGCGCTAACAGGTTTTGTATGTAATAATTCTTAGGTGTTCTTCCTCATATCCTGCTGAAACAGAAAAGCAAATAAAATAGTTGCCGTAAATCCCATAAATAGACCAGTAAAATCTGCAAATTTTCTGGAAAAATACCATGAAAATGGATGTTCTTCAAGCTTTTCCTTAATATAAGAATTGATTTCATCCATTGTACCTTTTCGATAGGCAGTTATTTCCCATGTATATTCCCCATTATAATATCCGTACTCTTCTTTCAAATAGGTGTAGGCATCTTTCATCTCCATTCCATTCATTTCCAAAATAACAGTAGACGCCTCATTACTACTCATACCAAAGTCTGAAATTAAACTTTTATAAATAGCATTCTCCCCTAATTCTCTATGCTCTTTTGTATTTACTGGAAGATATCCCTCAAAAATCTCACCCTTATGAACAGTTTCTAGAGAGCCATTGCTCCATTCATCTTCCAATGTAATATAATGAATATTTAGATATGGATTCAACTCTTGAAAAACACCAATTATAACAACTACAATCACGAGCCAAAACAATGGTCTTTTTAGATAATTTAAAACCTCTCTTCTCATAATTGCTTTCATAAACATCACCTCTTTCTTTTTGTT
>CAJFOH010000097.1 GCA_904395845.1 uncultured Lachnospiraceae bacterium | reverse complement strand
CGTTCTTCATAATTTTTAAACATTCCCCAACTAGCACAGGCTGGTGATAATAATACATTTTCCCCCTCTGTTGCTAATTGACTGGCTACTTTTACTGCTTCTTCCATATCATTTACAAAAGTACAATTGGTGAATCCATATTTTTCTGCACATACTTTAATTTTTTCCTTTGTTTGTCCCATTAATAGCAAATGCTTTACTTTATTATCAAAGGATTGAATCCAGTCATCATACTCTGATTCTTTGTCATAGCCACCTGCAATTATAATGGACTTTCCCTTCATTGCTTTTATCCCTTGAATTGCTGCATCTGGATTGGTGCCTTTGGAATCATTATAATATTTTACTCCTTTAATGGTTGCAACATACTCAATTCGATGTTCTACTGCTTTAAACTGCTTCATAGCTTTTTGTAGAGTTTCGAGTGGTACACCAATACTTAATGTCATAGCAGCTGCTGCCATAGCATTTTCATAATTACACTGTCCTACAATATGTAACTCATTTACAGATAGAATAGGAATGATATTTCCATTGGACTTCCATACAATTTCTTCTCCATCCAGATAAAAACCTTCTTCTAATTGCTCAGTTGAAGAAAAATAAATTACTTTACAAGATAATGTGTTTCCAAACGCTCGTAATACTTTATCATCATAATTTAATACACAAACATCATCACTTGTTTGATTTTGGGTTATTTTTTCCTTTGTCTGCGCATAAATTTCCATAGTCTTATGTCGATTCAAATGGTCTGGTGTAATATTTAATATGGCAGAAACTTTAGGATGAAATTGAATTACTGTTTCTAATTGAAAGCTACTAATTTCAGCTACAACCATAGAATCTTCTTTCATTTCTAATGCTTTTTCTGTATAAGGAGTTCCAATATTTCCTACAATAAAGGTACGTTCTTCCCCTACATATTCCTTTATAATTTCTCCTACTAATGCAGTTGTTGTTGTCTTTCCATTGGTTCCCGTAATTGCAATAACACTTCCATTCCCCATTTGATAAGCCAATTCAATTTCACTCCAAATTGGTATATTATATTGTTGTAATAAAGAAACAAATGGAACATCAAGAGGAATTCCTGGGCTAATGACACAATATTTTATTTGGCTTATAATCTCTTTTGTTAATTCTCCAAGGACTATCCTAAGTTGTGGTTTCTCTTTTGAAACTTTTGTTAAAATTTGATTGGCATCTAGTGTTTCATTGATATCATATAGAATAACTGATTCGCCTTTTTCTATTAATAAGCGTGCCGCACCAATTCCACTAATGCCTGTTCCTGCTACCAATACTGCTTTTTCCATAAAACCTCCTAAATTGCAAGATATGCCACTAGGCAAAGTAGTGCTGTTATAATAGAAAATACTGCTACTACTCTTGTTTCTGACCATCCACATAATTCAAAATGATGATGAATTGGAGCCATTTTAAAGAAACGTTTTCCTTTGGTTGATTTAAAATACCCCACTTGAATGATAACAGAAATTACTTCAATTAAATAAATAAAACCAACAATTAAAATAAAAAGTGGCATTTTTAATGCACAAGCAGTTGCTGCTACAAATCCACCAAGAGCTAAAGAACCAGTATCTCCCATAAATACTTTTGCTGGATATACATTAAATAATAAAAATCCCATTAATCCACCAACAACAGCTGCACAGATTGGGGCAATACCACTTCCACTTCCTAATGCAACAACAGTGAAAAAGGTTGCTACCATTACTGTAATGCTAGAGCATAATCCATCTAAACCATCACTAAAATTCACTCCATTATCTGTTCCAAGTATTGTTACAAAGCAAAGTGGAACATAAAACCAACCACTATTAATAGTTTTTCCATGCATAAAAGGAATAATAATTTCTGTTCCTATTTGTTCATTTGTCATACAGTAGTAACAAAAAATTCCTGTAATAATAAACTGCCCTAGTAATTTTTGAATTGGAGTTAACCCTTCTGATTGTTTCTTTAATATTTTTAAATAATCGTCTAAAAACCCAATGATTCCAAATCCAACTGTTACAAATAGAATTGGTACAATTTCTGAATATTCTTTTACATATAATAAACTTGTTACTATAATACCACCTAAAAACATAACACCACCCATTGTTGGTGTTCCTGACTTTTGTAAGTGTTTTTGTGGACCCTCTTGTCTAATTTGTTGTCCAAACTTTAGTCTTCTTAAAAATGGAATTACAATTGGACATAAAATAGCACTAATTCCAAAAGATACTAATACTGCCACAATTACATCTTGACTCATAACGTTGTTTCTCCTCTTTCTTTTTTCTTTTTAGTATAATGCAAGTTTTATGATTTATCAAGTAAAGGAAGTAGGTGTCTATCGCAAAATTTTCTATTTTTCACTATGAATTTGCATCTTCCTCTACAACCTCTTGTTTTTCTATTCCTAAATAAGGAAAAATGTTTTCAAATAAATCCTTCATAACTGGTGCTGCAATCATTCCACCATAATACATTCCTTCTGGTTCATCAATGGTCATTATGCCAATTACTTGTGGGTCATCTGCTGGTGCAAATCCCATAAATGCTGAAATATACTTTCCATTTCCTCTTGGAAGTTTTTCTGAAGTAGCTGTCTTTCCACCAATGGAATATCCTTCTATGTATGCTTTTTGTCCCCCTCCTTCTGATACTACTTTTTCTAATATTTCCTGCATCGTTTTACTTGTTTCTTCTGATAAAATCCTCTCTCCTTGTTCATAGTCTAATTTTTTTACAGTTTCACCATCTGCACTTCTAACCTCTACTCCAAAGTGTGGTGTCACCATAGTTCCACCATTAATAATTGCACTCACTGTTGTTAGTAGACGAAGTGGTGTTACCTGAAAGGATTGCCCAAAGGATACTGTTGCTAATTCTACTTCCCCCATATTCTCTGGTTTATGCATAATAGTTCCTGCCTCACCAGGTAAATCAATTCCAGTCTTATTAAGTAACTGAAATTGTTTAAAGTATCGATAAAAATTATCCACACCAAGTCTTTGGCCTACTTGTATAAATACTGGATTACAAGAGTTCATTGTTCCTTGAACAAATGTTTCACTTCCATGTCCAGTTACTTTTGCACAACGAATTTTTCTATCTTCTACCACATAGTATCCAGGACAAGAGAAAGTATCATTTACCGAAACTACTCCTTCCTCTAATGCAGCTGCTCCTGTAATTACTTTGAAAATAGAACCTGGCTCATAAGTATCATTGGTAATAGAATTTCTCCACATTTGATTTAATAAATTTTGCTTTTCTTCATTACTTAACCCCTCTGTTGTTTCTACATTGGTTAATACAAATGGTTCATTTAAATTAAATTCTGGTACGTTAACCATTGCTAAAATTTCACCATTTTGTGGATTCATAAGTAAAATAGATACTTGTTTTGCATTTTTTTCTTCCATTACTTGTTTTGCCACTTGTTCTGCATATTTTTGTATATTAACATCTAAACTAAGATATAAATCATTGCCTGCAATTGGCTCGATTCTATCCTCTGCTGCATCATCTACTTCAATACCTGCTGCATCTGTTAATGTTAAAATTCTTCCGTCAATTCCTTTTAAATACTCTTCATAATATACTTCTAGACCAATAATTCCTTGATTATCACTTCCTGTAAATCCTAAGACTTTGGAAGCTAATGTATTATATGGATAGTATCTTTTATAATCTTCATCTACTTTTACACCATCTAAATTATATTCCCTAATTTTATCTCCAATACTTTTATCTACATTAGTTTTGATAATTTCTCTTGCTGTATATTTTTCTACTTTTTTTCGAACAGTTTCTTCCTCTAACTCTAATTCTTCACATAGCATTTGTATAACTTTTTCTGGTTCTTTTACTTGATTGTAAATAACAGATATGGTACAAACCGTTTTATTGGTTGCTATTACCGTTCCATTAGCATCATAAATGGTTCCTCTTGCTGCTTTGATTTTTCGTTCTCGTGTATGTAATTCCTCTGACAACTCATTATAATAATCTGATTGCACAATCATAAGATAGCCAAGCCTAGCCATTAAACTTGCAATGGCTATAATAATACAACATACAAAAATAACTACACCTGTACGATGATATGTTTTGCTCCAACGCACAACAACTACCTCCTAAATAACTATACTAACACAATATATTACTATAGCTTCTTATTTATGAGGTAGTTTTGTTATGACTTTATTATTTATTTTCTATGGATTTTCTCCTCCAACTTCTGAGGATATATTTGTTGACTCTATTGATTATTAGAATCTACTGGTTTGGATAGTTCTTCTGTCATGTCTGTAACAGATTCCCCCACGCTCTCAATCTCTTCTGTTGACGCATCTGGATTAATAAAAAGTTCCTCATCACTACTATCATCATTGCTACCAGCCAATGTTTCCAAAGGTTGTGCACCTGCTTCTGATTCAATGATAGAATCTCCAGGTAAAAACGCATCATCAGTAGATAGTGTAACTTCTTCTGTCGTTTCCACTTCTTCCCCTACTGTTTCCACCTCTGTGGAAGGTTCTTCTTCAATGGTAGAATGAATTCCTAAATATCCTGTTAACTCTCTCCAAATCCATCCTGCTAATTGTTGTGCAGGATAACTATCTGCTTGATTTTCTACATTAGGCTCGTCAATTGCTACATATAAAATACATTTAGAATCATCAATTGGAGCTGCTGTTATAATAGATACTACATATTTGCCATTTCCTCTTGGTAATTTTTCTGCGGTACCAGTTTTACCACCAATATCGTATCCTTCTATTTTTGTTCCTCCACCAGTTCCTTCTTGTACTGTTAATCGAAGGGCATCTCTTATAAATTCACTGGTAGAAGGACTAACTGTTTCACGAACTAAAACAGGCTCTTTTTCTTCAACAATTCTACCACTAGAATCTACAATACTTTTAACTACCCTTGGTTGATAATAATACCCTCCATTGATAGTTGATGCAAATGCACTTGCTAATTGCATCATAGTAACATTATATCCTTGTCCAAACGCATTGGTAGCAAGCTCTGTTACATTTAACTGTTCTTCTGTATATAACAAACCTGCTGCACTAGCTTCTCCTGGTAAATCTACTCCTGTTCGTTGTCCCAAATTAAATATTTCTTGGTATCGTGCAAATTCACTTCTACCTAATCTCTCTCCAATTTCCATAAATGCAAGGTTACAAGAATTGGCAACTGCTTCTGCTAATGTAATATGGCCACATCCACCAATGGCATAATTGTGACACTTAATATTATATCCTCCAACATTTTTTACACCATTACAGTAAAAGGTATCCTCTGGTGTAACCACCCCTTCTTCTAAAGCAGCTGCTACTGTTAATATCTTAGCAGTAGAACCTGGCTCAAAGGTATTATTAACTACATAATTTCTCCAAACAGTTTCATTTAACGCTTTTAGTTTGTCTTCTTCTGACATAGCATTTAACTCTTCTGTTGTATAAAATGCTGTTAAATCTCTTGGATTATTTAGGTCATAATCAGATTCTGTTGCTAATGCTAATATATCCCCATTATTTGGATCCATAGCTAAAACAGAAACTGCTTTTGCACCATATTCCTCCACCCACTTATTTATTTGTTCTGAAATAATTTTTTGAACATTTAAATCTATGGTACTAACAACTGAATTACCATCTGTCGGTTCAATTATTTGACGCTCTAATAGTGATTCATCGTTTAAAAATCCTAACTCTCTTCCATCAATTCCAGATAAAATACTATTATACTGTTTTTCAATGCCCCAAAGACCTTCTTTTGTATCCTCTGTTGTAAATCCTATTACCTTACTAGCTAACTGGTTAAATGGATAACTTCTTCGATACTCTGTTTCAAACCATACACCTTGCACTTTCTTCTTTTTGTCTGTGCCACTAGCTGACGAAGCATCTTTGTTTATTTGTGTTTTTAATTCCTCAAATGCATCTACCTGTTCATGAGTTACTATTGTTTTTCCACCAAATCGTAAATATTGGCTAGATGGATTTTCTTGTACTTCTTGCAAAATTTGATTTTTATCCAATCCAAAACACTGTGAAATTGCATTTGCTGTAGTGTCTAATATGTACTCATTTGCTGTCATTAATTTTGGATCTAAAATTAATACATATACACGATAGCTTTCCGCCAATGTCATCATATTTCTATCGTAAATACTACCTTTTTTTGCTGTAAGAGTAGTACTATTATAATTTAACTGATTGACTGCCTTCTCTGAAAATTCATCCCCCTTATTTGTCACTATGAAACACATAATGCCAATTAAAACTATCAAAGCCAAAATAATCGCCATAAATAAAAACAATAACTTTTTCTGCATATATGGCATAATTTTAGATTTTCTTTTATTCTTTGCTTTTTGGCTTGTCCTTTTCTTTCTATTTGATGTATTTTCCATAAGTTTGGCCTTTCTATCCTTATTCTGTCGGTATCTTATCGTATTGTCTTACATAATCTCCATCTACTTTTTCATAGGTTCTTATTTGCTCTTTTCCAGGATACACCATCCCTAATTCACCTACTGCTATATCATATATTTGCTGTAAATCAATACTTGATAAAATATTACTTTCTAATGCATCATTGTCAATTACAAGCTGATTGTATTGTTGTTGCATCTTTTTTAATTCATTCATATGATTGGCAACTAAAGACTCTGATAGCAAATAAAAAATACTTCCAATAATAACAATTCCAATGGCTACTGCAACCATAACTTTTTGTTGTATTGTATATGGCTTTGCTTTTTTTCTTTCCTCTGCTAACCTTCTTTGAAATTCCAGTGACTTTTGTCTTTCTGGGCTAGTTTTAATTTTTGGCTCAGGTTTTGGAACTGGTATAACGACCTGTTCTCTGCGAATAGTAGTTCCATCAATATATTCTTTTGTTCGTGTATATGACTTTGTACGTGTTCTACTAACTCTCTTTCTTGCCATCTTATTCTCCTATCCTTTCAAATACTCTAAGCTTTGCACTTTTGGATCTTTTGTTTTCTTTTATTTCTTCATCGGAAGGAAGAATTGGCTTTCTATAAACCACTTTTCCTTTTGGTTTTCTTTTACATACACAAACTGGAAATTCTGGTGGACAAATACAAGGATTTTCATTTTCCTTGAACTTATTTTTAACAATTCTATCTTCTAAAGAATGAAATGTAATAATACTTAATCTACCACCTGGATTTAATCGCTCTATCATTGCATCAATTGATCTTGTTAATACATCCAATTCTCCATTTAACTCAATTCGTATTGCTTGAAATGTTTTCTTCGCTGGATGTCCTCCAACAGCACGAACTTTCATAGGAATTGCTGCCTTAATTAATTCAATTAGTTCACCAGTTGTTTCAATTGGTTTTTCTTGTCTTCCTCTTACAATATGTTTTGCAATATTTTTTGCAAACTTATCTTCTCCATAATCTCGGATAATACGATACAATTCTTGCTCACTATATTCATTCACAATATTCTTTGCTGTTTTTTCCTTTCTTTGATCCATCCTCATATCAAGTGGAACATCTTCTCTATAAGTAAATCCTCGCATTGCATTATCTAATTGATAGGAGGAAACTCCTAAATCTAATACAATTCCATCTACCTTTTCAATTCCTAAATCATCTAAAACAGTCATCATATCTACATAGTTGCTACGAACGATTGTTACTTTATCTTGAAATGGCTCTAAGCGTTTTTTCGCTGCTTCAATAGCTTCACCATCTTGGTCTATCCCTATAAATCTACCTTCATTATTCAAATGCTTACATACCTCATAGGCATGTCCAGCGCCACCCAATGTCCCATCTACATAGCATCCATTAGGCTTAATATTCAAACTTTCAATCGTTTCATCTAGCAAAACAGATCTATGCTTAAATTCCATGGAACTGTCCTCCTTTTTTCTCTATTTTTATTCATGTTTATGTTTTATAATTGAAACCCATCTATACTGCCTGCAATACTTTCTACATCATCAAAGTTATTATAATCTTCCCAAGCAAGTCGATTCCAAACCTCTATTCTTTTTCCTACTCCAGCAAGAACCACCTCTTTTTCTAACGAAGCAAACTCTCTTAAATTAGTAGGAATTAAAATTCTACCTTGCTTGTCCACCTCACATTGAATTGCACCTGCAATAAAAAATCGGTTTAATTTACGTCCATTGGCACTAGAAAGCTCTGGTAACATAGATAGTTTGTCTATAAATCTTTCCCAATCTTCATTGGTATATATGTAAAGACAATGATCCAAACCTCTAGATAGAATAAACGTATCCCCTAGTTGCTCGCGAAACTTTTGAGGAATAATCAATCTTCCCTTAGTATCTAGACTATGGTGATATTCACTCATAAACATATTTCGCTCACCTCCTAGTATCCTTCTACCACTTTATGACACTTTCATCCACTTTCCGCCACTATATCAACTATCTTAAAACAAATCCCTTTACTTTTCAAGGGATTTTTTATATTTTCTATTGTTTTTTATTATTTTCTATAGATATTTTTAAGAAATATATCTTATTCTTATTAATTTCAGAACATACTTTCTACTTTTATGTAGTTTTAGACCTATCATATATATTTATTATATGCAAATTCCATAGAAAAAGAACCACACAAAAATAATCACATAAAAGTTTCCTTTCCTTGTTTATAGCTTTGCTTCATAAACCCTTTTTATAAAATAAAAAAAGAAAGAAATCCAATGGATACACCATTTGACTTCCTTCTCTTTTCATTATTCTTCGTCTTCAGAAACGATTTCATCGTATTCTTCTGCATCTAATAATTCGTCAAATGCATCAGCTACGATTTCATATTCTTCATCATCTTCGATGTTTTCTAAGTTTGGTTCGCCATCCACTTCAGAATAACGGTATAAGAACACTTCACCTTCTTCTGCTTCTGGACCAGTAGTTGGTAATAATGCAATGTAGTCTTTTTCACCAGCTGGGAAAATTGCTAAAACTACACATTCTAATTCGCTTCCATCATCAAGTGATAATGTTACTGTCATTTCTTCATGGTCGTGATTGTGGTCATGTCCGCATCCACATCCACCACCACAATTACATTCGTGATTATGTGACATGATAAAAACCTCATTCTTTCATAAATTTATTGGATAAGAAATATACTAAAAACTTATAGAAATATTTCTTATCAAAGGAATTCATATAAAATCTATAAATCCTTTTGTACTATATTTAAATTTTATCAAATATACATAGGAAAAGCAAGACTATTATACATTAAAACGGAATAAAATAACATCTCCATCTTGAACTACATAGTCTTTTCCTTCTAAACGTACAAGTCCTTTTTCTTTTGCAGCAGCATAAGTCTTGCTATCTAGTAATTCTTGATAGTTAATAACTTCTGCACGAATAAAGCCACGTTCAAAGTCAGAGTGAATTTTTCCTGCAGCCTGAGGAGCTTTTGTTCCTTTTTTAATGGTCCAAGCACGAGTTTCTACTTCACCTGCTGTTAAGTAACTAATAAGCCCAAGAATATGATAACTTGCTGTAATTAACTTTTCAAGACCAGACTCACTTAAACCTAAATCTTCTAAAAACATTTTCTTTTCTTCATCATCAAGTTCAGCAATTTCTTGTTCAATTTGAGCACAGATAACAAATACTTCACTACCTTCATTGGCTGCAAATTCACGAACTGCTTGTACATATTCATTATTGGCACCATCATCTGCTAAATCATCTTCACATACATTTGTTGCAAAAATTACTGGTTTGCTTGTTAAAAGATTTAAAGAAGCAATAAAACTAGCTTCCTCCTCATCTTCTGCTTCCATTGTTTTTGCCGCTTTTCCATCTTCTAATACAGCCTTTAATTTTTGAAGTGTTTCTAACTCTTTTGCAAGAGATTTGTCATTTCTTGCTCCTTTTGTTGTTTTTGCAATTCTTCTCTCAAGCATTTCAAGGTCAGAAAAAACAAGTTCAAGATTGATTGTTTCAATATCACGAATTGGATTTACACTACCATCTACATGGATTACGTTAGAGTCATCAAAGCAACGTACTACATGAACAATAGCATCTACTTCACGAATATTTGCCAAAAATTGATTTCCAAGCCCTTCCCCTTTGGAAGCACCCTTTACTAACCCTGCAATATCAACAAATTCAATGGCAGCAGGTATAATCTTCTTAGAACCATAAAGGTCTGAAAGCAATTGTAAACGAAAATCTGGAACTGGTACAATTCCTACATTTGGATCAATAGTACAAAATGGATAATTAGCAGATTCTGCACCTGCTTTTGTTAAAGAATTAAATAATGTACTTTTTCCTACATTTGGTAAACCAACAATACCTAATTTCATATTTTAATAAATCCTTCCTATCTGTAATCATTCTGTATTTTTTTTGTTTTTAAAACTAATAGAACGCAAAAAACACAGTTTAAACTAGGGTAAGTGTAGCATATTTTTATAGCAAACACAATAGATGATATCTAGTTTCATAGTAAACTCCTAAAACTATCTTTTCTTCCTAATCTCCTCTAAAAAACGACTAGGCATAGTCTTTTTGCTATACTTTTCTTTTGTATAATATAAATGCAACTTATCTTTTGCTCTTGTAATTCCCACATAAAATAATCTTCGCTCTTCTTCAATATCTGATTCTAAAACTGCCTTTTGATGTGGAATTGTTCCTTCATTAATATCTATAATAAACACATATTTGTACTCTAGTCCTTTAGAACTATGCAAGGTACTTAATGTAACGCTATTTTCAATTTTTTCTTTTGATAATGCTTGTTCTTTTAATTCTCTTGTATAATTTTCTATATGATGTAACCACCCATTGACTGTTTTAAATTCTTTGGCACTTTCTGCAATATCATCTAGTACATCTAATAATTCTTGCTCGTCCATTCTTCGATATTTTGCATACTCAATCAAATATTCTTCATACATCATTCCATTTCGGATAAAATTTATGGCTGCAAATGGTGCCATTTGTTTTAACATCTTTAGGTCATATTCCAAGCGCTCAATTCGCTCTACCATCCAATGTTTATCTCTATAATAATACTTAATTTTATCAAAAGATATTTCAGAATCTGATAATGCCTCTCTATGAATATATCGATTGGGACGATTCATCACTTGCAAGACAGTTTCTCTTTTTCTATCTCCTTTTGCCATTTGGATATAACATAAAATATCTTTAAAAATCCAATGTTCAAATAAGTTAGGCATAGAATCTCGCATAGTAAATGGAATGTTATATTCCATTAATTTTTCTACTAATAATCTTGCTCCTATATTTGTTCGATATAAAATGGCAACTTCTCCATAAGTGCCACCATCTTTTAAAATATCTTGTATATTCTTTAATATTTGCTCATTTTCTTCCTTAGCATTTTGAAATCCTTTTAATAATACAGGAACAGCTTCATGCCTTGATGCCATTATTTTCTTTTCAAATCGTTCTTTGTTATTCTCAATGAGCCTTGTTGCTACATGAACAATACTTCTGTTAGAACGATAATTAATATTTAATAACATACGCTTTGTATTAGGATAATCTTTTTCAAAACCTAGCATAATTTCAGGTCTAGCACCTCGAAAACGATAAATAGACTGGTCATCATCTCCTACAATAAATAAATTATTTTGTGGAAGTGCCAGCAAACGAATAATTTCATATTGAATTTTATTAATATCTTGGAACTCATCAATTAATATATATTGATATTTTTCTTGCCAAAGTCGTAAAATATCTTGTCTAGCTGTTAGCAATTCATAGGTCATAGCAAGCATATCATCAAAATCAATTAAGTTTTCCTCTCGTAATCTTCTATCATAACCATAATACAATTTTAAAAAGTTTTCTTCTGAACAGTTTTTTGCATAGTAATGTTTTAAATCAATTCTATCATTTTTTATAATGCTAATTTCATTTAATATTCCTAGCACAAACTCTTTTTCATCATCTACTTTCATATCATATTGCTTCATTACCTCTTTTAGAAATAAAATCCTTTTATCTTCACCAATAATATTGGAAGCATTATAATTGTAAGCAAATTTTAAAATTCGAAAGAAAATGGAGTGGAATGTTCCAAAGGTGACAGCTGCTCCTCTACCATTCATCAATGTTTCAAATCGCTCCTGCATTTCTACAGCAGCTGCCTTTGTAAATGTTATGACTAAAATATTACTAGGATTTACTCCATATTCTTCAATTAAATACTTCGTACGATTGGTAATAACCGTTGTTTTACCAGAACCAGGACCAGCAAGTACTAATGCTGGTCCCTTATTATGTTTTACTACTTGTTGTTGGTTCTCTGATAAATGTTTCATAACATTTACACCTCTCCCCTTTCCATTTTTCTTTTGTATTCCATACATAATTTCATAACAATTGGATATGCTCAATCCCCATAATCTGTTTCAATTCTTTATTTAATTAGAAAGTTTTTCAATGGCAGCTTTTAAACGAGCAATGGTTTCTTCTTTACCAATAATTTCCATAATTTCTGTTGCTCCACCTGGAGTGCTTTGTTTTCCAGATACTGCTGTACGAATTGGCCACATTGCATATCCATTTTTGCAACCTTTTTCTTCCACATATTTTGTTAATACACTATATAATGCATCATTACTATAATCTTCTTGTGCTTCAAATAATGGTAACATTTCCTTTAACACTTCAAGAGATGTTTCTGGTGTTGTTTTCATTTTCTTATGAGTGTACATGGAAGTATCATAGTCTGGAACAGCTTCAAAGAAATCTACCATCTCTATAATATCAGGGAACACTTCAATTCTAGTTTTTACTAAGTTTGCAATCTTTTTAAGATCATAATCTTTTGTTACTGCCTTTTTTACATAAGGAATTGCTTTTTCATAAAAAGCTTCCATGTCCATGGCCTTAATATACTCGCCATTCATCCACTTTAACTTTGTGTAGTCAAATACTGCTGGTGATTTGGAAATATTTTTATAATTAAATACTTTTACAAGTTCTTCTAGTGAAAAAATTTCTTGATTGTCTTCTGGACTCCAACCTAAAAGTGCAACAAAATTTACAATTGCTTCTGTTAAAAATCCTTGTTCTACTAAATCTTCAAAGGAAGAATGACCACAACGCTTGCTTAACTTTTTATGGTCTTCATCTGTAATTAATGGGCAATGAACGTATGTTGGCACTTCCCAGCCAAATGCTTGATACAAACGATTGTATTTAGGAGAAGATGATAAATATTCATTTCCACGAACTACATGTGTAATTCCCATTAAATGATCGTCTACTACGTTTGCAAAGTTGTAAGTAGGATATCCGTCAGATTTAATAAGTACCATATCATCTAATTCAGAGTTATCTACTGTAATTGTCCCATAAATTACATCATCAAAAGAAGTTGTTCCTTCGGTTGGATTGTTTTGACGAATGACATAAGGCTTTCCTTCTGCTAAGTTCTTTTCAATTTCTTCCTTTGATAAATGCAAGCAGTGCTTATCGTAACTCATAATTTCATTACCAGCTACTGCTGACTTTAGAGAGTCTAATCGTTCTTTATCACAAAAGCAATAATATGCCTCTCCTTTTTCTACTAATTGTTTGGCATATTCTAAATAAATTCCTGTAGCTTGTCTTTCACTTTGTACGTATGGACCGCAACCGGCATCTTTATCTGGACCTTCATCGTGAACAAGTCCTGTTTCTTTTAATGTATTATAAATAATCTCAACAGCACCCTCTACCAAACGCTCTTGATCAGTATCTTCAATTCTTAATAGAAAATCTCCACCTTCATGCTTTGCAATTAAATAAGCATATAAAGCTGTTCTTAAGTTTCCTACGTGCATTCTACCAGTAGGACTTGGTGCGTATCTTGTTCTTATTTTAGTCATAAAAACCTCCAATTATATGTTTTTCTAATAGTTTCATTATAAAGGAAACTATTCATATTTACAATAGGAGTTATAGAAATTTCCCCTAATCTTCCCTTTCTAGATATTCATAGAAATATTCATAGAAAAACAATTTTTTTCATTATCCGATTTTCTAGTTTTTTTATTTTTTTCTCTATTTTTTTATATACTTTCTACAATAACTGTGTTATAATTATATCAATTTAAAAGCTTTTAAATGTTTGTTTTTCTTTTTTTATTTTTATATTGATACATTATTGTATTGTTTTTTTATTATATTTTATACTATTTTTTATATAAATTTAGATTTTTACCTATTTTATATTTTTAAAAAATAGTTTTATTTCTATTATCTATGTTTTTTACTTATTATATTTGTAGTTTTTTTATCAATCTATTAATTCTTTAATGAAAGCATAATAAGTATATCTTTTACATAATATGTATCCATAACATAGATAGGTAAATTACAAAATCTTAACAGAAAAAAGGAGAAGAGATTATGAATCGTTTTACGCTACCAAGAGACTTATATTATGGAAAACATTCCTTAGAATTTTTAAAAGAGTTAAAAGGAAAGAAAGCTATCCTTGTATTAGGTGGTGGCTCAATGAAGCGTTTTGGTTTTGTTGACAAAGTTCTTTCTTATTTAAAAGAAGCTGGTATTGAAACAACATTATTTGAAAATGTAGAGCCAGACCCATCAGTAGAAACTGTTATGAAGGGTGCTGCCGCTATGAGAGAATTTAATCCAGATTGGATTATTGCAATGGGTGGTGGTTCTCCAATTGATGCAGCGAAGGCTATGTGGGCATTTTATGAATATCCAGATACTACATTTGAAGATTTAATTACACCATTTAACTTCCCTACATTAAGAACAAAAGCCAAATTTTTGGCAATTCCATCTACATCAGGAACTGCAACAGAAGTAACAGCATTCTCTGTTATTACCGACTATGAAAAAGGTATTAAATATCCATTGGCTGACTTTAATATTACTCCTGATATTGCTATTGTAGATCCTGATTTAGCAGAAACAATGCCTCCAAAGCTAACTGCACATACTGGTATGGATGCATTAACACACGCTATTGAAGCTTATGTATCAACGTTACACAGTCCATTTACAGACCCATTAGCATTAAAAGCGATTCACATGGTATTTGAATATCTAAATGATTCTTATAATGGAGATATGAATGCAAGAGAACAAATGCACTATGCTCAATGTTTAGCTGGTATGGCATTCTCCAATGCCTTATTAGGTATTGTTCACTCTATGGCTCACAAAACAGGAGCTGCTTTCTCAACTGGACATATTCCTCATGGATGTGCAAATGCCATTTACTTACCATATGTTATCCAATACAATGCAAAAAATACAAAAGAACGTTATGCTGAAATCGCAAGAAGTGTTGGTATTACAGGAAGCGATGATGAATGTGTAGATTTATTATGCGAAAAGATTAATGATTACAATAAAAAATTAAATATTCCTGCTACTTTAAAAGAGTTTGGGATTGTTGAAGAAGAATTCCTTTCAAAAGTAGATGAGATTGCTAAGTTAGCAGTTGATGACGCTTGTACTGGTTCTAATCCAAGACCAATTACTCCTGAACAAATGGCAGAATTATTAAAATGTACTTATTATGGAACAAAAGTAGACTTCTAATTCTTTGTATTAGAAAATTATAACTTTACTTCCTAGTATTATATTATAAATAAGACTCAAAGCACAAAGAAATATTCCCTTTCTTACAACGTTGGAACGATTTCTTATGACTTTGAGTCTTTCTATTTATGGTTAACACTTTTTTATACTTTTAAAAAAACTTCTCTATTACTTCTACAATTCCATTTTCATCATTGGTCTTCTCTGTAACATAATCTGCTTTTTCTTTTATGGTATCATTTCCATTTTTCATAGCAACACCAAGACCTGCAAACTCTACCATAGAAATATCATTATATCCATCACCACAAGCTACCATCCCATCTTTTTCTCTGCCAAGATAGTCTAATAAACGTTGCAGTGACTGTGCTTTGTCAATCCCTTCTGCCATAATTTCTAAAAAGAATGGCTCAGAACGATATACAGAGAATTTTTCTCCTAACGCATCTTTTACTGATGGTTCTACTTCTGCCAAATATTCTCCATCTCCAAGCATAATAAACTTTATTACTGGAAATGAAATGGCTTGTTCCAAATTTTTATCCTCTACTACTGGCATCTTATTAATCTTTCCTTCGATTTGTACATAAGTATCTGTTTCATCGTTGGTTAAAATATAATTGTCTTTATGGGTTAATAGATTTACATTATGCTCCTTTGCTAACTTTACAATTTGAGGAATCCTTTCTTCTTTAATGGTTTGCTCAAAAATCACTTTATTTTCTTTACAATCAATTACTCTTCCACCATTAAAGGAAACAATAAACCCTCCATGCTCTCTTAATTCTAGTTCTTTTGCCAGTGGCTCAATTCCAAACGTAGGACGTCCTGAGGCTAGTACAAGTGTAACCCCTTGTTTTTGTAGCTTCATTAACGCTTCCTTTGTTTCTGTTGAAATTTCCTTTTTGGCATTTGTTAACGTTCCATCTAAGTCTAATACAAGCATATGGTACTTCATAAATTCTTCTCCTTTTTTCAATTTAAACACAAAAAACCGACAAAACTGTCGGTTTGATTATATTTTGTTTCCTATAAAAAGTCAATGTTATTCTTTTTGGCTACTTTGTAATCTCATACGGAAAAATCTTCGTTTTATATTGCTCCAAGAAAAAGGAAATAGGGGATAAATATAACTATATCCTGATATAGTCTTATTACAAACTACTGCTAATATAGTAATAATAAGTCCAATAATAAACCCTACTACATTAAATAATGAGGTAAGTATTAGCATAATTAAACGCATAAATTTTAATGCATATCCTAGTTCAAAACTTGCCTGTGTGTAATTGGCTACTGCTACAAATGCCATATAAAGCATTGCTTCTGAGTTAAACCAACCAGATTTTACAGAAAACTCTCCTAATACTAAACCTGCCATAATACTTAACGGCGTAGTAAACATATTTGGTGTATTGACTGCTGCAAGACGTAATCCATCAATTGACAGCTCTAATAATAAAAATTGTAATACAAGGGGTACATTCATGGTTTCCTCTATTTTTATAAATTGTAACCATGGTGGAATGAATTGTGGGTTTTGCATTAGCAATAAAAATACAGGAGTTACAAATAATGTCATAAGAGAAATTAACATTCGGGTTAATCGCAAATAGGTTCCTGTAATTGGTGGAAAATAATAATCATCTGCTTCCTCAATAATATCAAAAATAGACGATGGCAATATCATAGCAGAAGGAGAATTATCTACTAAAATTACAATGTTCCCTTCTAATACTGCTGCCGCTGCTGCATCTGGACGCTCTGTAAATTTAAACTTTGGAAATGGATTATACCATTTGCATGGATACAAACATTCTGCCAAACTTTGCTGGTTCATAGTAAGAGCATCTACATCTAAATGCTTTATTTTTTGAACAATATTATCTAATATTTTCCCATCAACTCTATCTTCAATATAACAAACAATAATATCTGTATTAGAACGTTCTCCTGCCTGCATAGATTCCATTGTTAATTGTGGGTCACGAATACGTCTTCGTATTAACGCTGTATTAAAAACTAATGTTTCAACAAATCCATCTCTTGAACCACGCATAACTTTATCTTTATCAGGTTCTTGCACACTTCTTGCTGGATAAGTTCTACAATCAATCATTAAACACTTATCATATCCATCAATAAATAGGCAGGTTAGCCCACTTAATAATTGTAAAATAATTGTTTCATAATCATCCAGTAACCCAATTTCTGCATAAGGAAGTAATGTTTTTGAAAATGTATGTGCATCCTGTGGGAAATCTTCTGGAATCTGCTTAAACATAAACTCAAGCATCTTTTCTAGAATTTCATCCTTTGTCATACCATCTACACAATACAATACTGCTTTTCTATTTCCAATTTGCATTACACGGTAAATAATATCAAAATTTTTACTAACCCGTAATTCTTCTTCCATGTATGCAATACTATCTTCTAGGTTGGTACCAATTTTTTTCATGTTCCAATCTCCTTATTTACTAAGTTTGTAAATAAGAAAAATAGCTTTATCCTAATTTTAGAATACAAGTTCTCTTTCCTATCTAACAATAGTATTTGGAACATTTTGAATTTTTATACAAATTTTCTATTCTACTTTCCTCCCTTTTCCTATTCTTTCACTTATGAATAAATAACAAAAAATGGAGCATTGCCCCATAGATATTTCATCTATGATACAATACTCCATCCTTAAATGTTTTATTGAAAATCGTTATTATTCTTCTGTCTTTTCTTCCATTGAATATAAATCAATTAACTTTTGAAGATGAGCATACTTTTCTGCAGCAAGCATTTCTGCTTTATTAAATAGCTTTTCTGCTCTTTCTGGATCTTGAAGCATTAAAG
This sequence comes from uncultured Lachnospiraceae bacterium, assembly GCA_904395845.1. GTDB lineage: Bacteria > Bacillota > Clostridia > Lachnospirales > Lachnospiraceae > Fimimorpha. The sequence goes on along the minus strand of CAJFOH010000097.1, from coordinate 13,410 downwards.
ATGTATAACGAACTTCCTTCTTTAAGAAGTCTTGGTAGCTTTGTGTTGGCGCTTTAGAATCTAATTGGAATGGATTCTTTCCTTCAGCCTTCTTACGAGGGTCAAAACGGAATAAGTGCCAGTATCCAGCTGCTACAGCATCTTTTTCTTCTGTTTGAGATTTGCCCATACCTGTCTTAATACCATGGCTAATACATGGAGCATAAGCGATGACAATAGATGGACCTGGATAGCTTTCTGCTTCTGCAATCGCCTTAATACATTGGTTATAGTCAGCACCCATAGCTACTTGTGCTACATAAATATATCCATAGCTCATTGCAATAGCTGCTAAGTCTTTCTTCTTCACTTCTTTACCACCAGCTGCAAATTGTGCAATTGCGCCTACTGGAGTAGCTTTTGAAGATTGACCACCTGTGTTAGAGTAAATTTCTGTATCAAATACCATAATATTTACGTCTTCACCAGAAGCTAATACATGGTCAACACCGCCGTAACCGATGTCGTATGCCCAACCATCTCCACCGAAGATCCATTGAGATTTCTTAGATAAGAAGTCCTTATCTTTTAAGATTGCACTAGCTTTTTCGCAACCATCTTCATTTACGCTAGTTGTTAAAGCTTCTACTAACTTTTCAGTTGCCTTAAAGTTTTCAGTTCCATTTTCAAATGTATCTAAGTAAGCTTCACAAGCTTCTCTTACATAATCTTTTACTGTTACATCTTTTAATTCTGTAACTTTTCTACGTAAGCTCTTTCTCATTGCTTGTTGTGCTAATGACATACCATAACCAAATTCTGCATTGTCTTCAAATAAAGAGTTAGACCAAGCTGGACCTCTTCCTTGTGCATTTGTTGTATATGGTGTAGATGGTGAAGAGTTACCCCAAATAGAAGAACATCCTGTTGCATTTGCAATATACATTCTTTCACCAAATAATTGTGTTACTAACTTAGCATATGGAGTTTCACCACAGCCAGCACAAGCTCCTGAGTACTCAAGAAGAGGTTGCTTAAATTGGCTACCCTTAACAGTAGTTTCTTTAAACTTAGCAATAACTTCTTCCTTGATTGGTAATGTCTTTTGATAATCTGCATATACTTGTTCTTGCTTGTTGTCTGCATAGGAAAGCATTTCTAACGCCTTAGCACCTCTCTTACCTGGACAAACATTAGCACAAGAACCACATCCTGTACAGTCTGCTACTGAAACTGTCATAGAGAAGTAATATCCTGGCATACCAGTCATTGGAATCATTCTCATTCCTTCTGGCGCATTCTTTGCTTCTTCTTCAGTCATAGCTGCTGGACGGATAACTGCATGAGGACATACATAAGAACAGAAGTTACATTGGATACAGTTTTCTTGATTCCATAATGGAATATCTACTGCAACTCCACGCTTTTCATAAGCAGATGTACCAGATGGTGTACTTCCATCAACATAAGGTACAAAATCAGAAACCTTTAACTTATTTCCTCTTTGGGAATTTACAGCACTTTGAATGTTGTTTACAAAGTCAATAACTTCTGCATTTCCCTTTGTAGCTTTTGCATAGAATTCTTCTTCTGCTCCATTCTTCCAACTTTCTGGAATTGTTCTTTCTACTACATCTGTAATACCTCTATCAATAGCTGCATGGTTCATTGCAACAACAGCTTCCCCTTTTCTTCCGTAGCTCTTTGTTGCAGCATCTTTCATAAACTTCACAGCATCTTCTACTGGAATTACATTTGCAAGCTTAAAGAAAGCAGCTTGTAAAATTGTATTAATACGGTTTCCTAAACCAATTTCTTTCCCAATAGAAACACCATCAATGGTATATAACTTAATGTTATGGTCTGCAATGTATTTCTTCACTTGACCTGGAAGATTAGCATCTAATTCTTCATCAGACCAACCACAGTTTAATAAGAATGTTCCGCCATCTTTTAATTCTTGTACCATATCATACTTTCTCACATAAGAAGAATTATGACAAGCTACAAAATCAGCTTTTGAAATTAAGTATGTAGACTTAATTGGTTCTTTACCAAAACGTAAGTGAGACATTGTAACCCCACCAGACTTCTTAGAGTCATAATCGAAATATGCTTGTGCATACATATCTGTATGATCACCAATAATCTTAATAGAGTTCTTGTTAGCACCTACTGTACCATCAGAACCTAATCCCCAGAACTTACAACAAATAGTTGATTCTGGTGCACTGTTAATTTCTTCTTTAATTTCTAAAGAAAGATTTGTTACATCATCTTCAATACCAACTGTGAAACGTTGTTTTTCTGTATTGTGATATACAGCTGCAATATGAGAGCTATTTGTATCTTTAGAACCTAATCCATAGCGACCTGTAAATACTGGAATATCATTAAATTCAGTTCCCTTAAGAGCTGCTAATACGTCTAAGTATAATGGTTCTCCAATAGATCCTGGTTCTTTTGTTCTATCTAAAACAGTAATCTTCTTAATAGACTTTGGCATTACCGCTAATAAGTGTTTTGCACTAAATGGACGATATAAACGAACTTTAATAACACCAACTTTTTCCCCTGCTGCTGTTAAATAGTCGATTGTTTCATCAATTGTTTCACAAACAGAACCCATAGCAATAATTACATGTTCTGCATCTTCTGCACCATAATAGTTGAATAATTTATAATCTGTGCCAATCTTAGCATTTACCTTGTTCATATATTCTTCAACAAGCTCTGGAATAGCATCATAATATGGATTACTTGCTTCTCTTGCTTGGAAGAAAATATCTGGGTTTTGTGCAGAACCTCTCTGACATGGATGTTCTGGATTTAATGCATTACGACGGAATTCATCAATAGCATCATGATCTACTAAATCATTTAAGTCTTCATAATCCCATACTTCAATTTTTTGAATTTCATGAGATGTTCTAAATCCATCAAAGAAGTTAATAAATGGCATTCTTCCCTTGATAGCTGTACAATGTGCAACTGGTGTTAAGTCCATAACTTCTTGAACAGAGCTAGAACATAACATAGCACAACCTGTTTGACGACATGCATAAACATCAGAGTGATCTCCAAAAATAGATAATGCATGGCTTGCAATAGCACGAGCAGATACATTAAATACCCCTGGTAATAATTCACCTGCAATTTTATAAAGGTTAGGAATCATTAATAATAACCCTTGGGATGCTGTAAATGTAGTTGTTAACGCACCTGCTGATAGAGATCCATGTACAGTACCAGCAGCACCCGCTTCAGATTGCATTTCTGCGATACGAACTGTTTCTCCAAAAATATTTTTTTGTCCTTCTGTTGACCACTTATCAGATAATTCAGCCATAACAGATGATGGTGTAATAGGATAAATAGCAGCTACATCTGTGTACGCATATGACACGTGAGCGGCAGCTGTATTTCCGTCCATGGTTTTCATTTTTCTTGCCATAGTTTTCACTACCTCCTGATTTTATTTTATCAATTCCATTGTTTCTTCTTTGTATTGATATTCGAATATAGTTCTGTTTTATTCCTATGGATTACCAATCACACACACAACTTCATTGATTCTTTCTTCAATTCATGTACTTAACTCTGTCTGAGTTTTTCTATCAGTATTTTTCCATACTGTTGAAGTAAATTTCTTTCCTTCCTATTATACTCCTATTTTCACTTTTTTGCAAATGGTGTATTGTAAAATTTTAATAAATACTAAAATAAATCCCTATTTTTCATCTGTTTTTACTAAACCTTGTAATACATACAAAAAGCCATTGCAATGAATTGGTTATTCCACCCTTACAACAGCTTTTCTTCTATTCTATTTTTTATTGTTGACCTAAAAAGTTTTTACGTTCTAGGTATCCAATTGTTAAACCACCTACAATATTTCCTAATGTTACAAAGAAAAAGTTATGTAATACTGCTGGTAAATCAAGACCAAACTTCCATGAATATGCAGATAAGTAATACATATTTGCAACAATATGGTCATATCCACCATAGACAAATACTGTAATTAAAATCCATACAAAGAAAATTTGAGCAAAAGACCCTGCCTTATACTTCTTTCCAAGTAATACTGCATAAGTAACAAATACTGCACAGAAAAAGCCCATAATAAATAAACTTAAACTACCATCGTATAATTTTAGTTCTGCAACATGTTGTAGCTTTTCTGCAATCTTTCCTTCAAATCTAGAAAAATGTCCAATAGTTGCTACTAAAAATGCACCAATTCCATTTCCTACCCACGCAATGATGTAATCTACTACACCATATTCTTTTGTCACGATTGACATTGGACATACTCTTGTAAATAAACGTCCATAAAAATTAAATACTAGAAAAATTCCTGTGGCGAAAAATGTTGCTCCAACAAGGGAATTTTCGATTACTAAGTATGACATTGCACCAAGGGCAATATACACACCAGCCATAATACTGCTAATAAATTTTTCTTTCATAACGACTCCTTATTCTCTTTATTTTATTTTTGACCTAATCATTAATTATAGCAAGAGATTCTAAAAAATCAACTATATTTTTACATTTTTTTACAAAAAAATCATGTAACAAAGTTTTATTAGAATAGGCACCATGGCTGAACATATTACCCCATTAAAAACTGCCATAATTGCTACTTCTTCACTGGTACTTTTCATTATTACATAAAGAGTAGTATCTTCGCTAGTTGCAGCTGCTGGTGCAATGGCTGTAAAATGGTTCAATTTCTTTGCGATATACGGAATCATAAGAAAAGAAAGAATTTCTCTCATTAAATTACTTAAAAATCCAATGGTACCAATGGTTGCCCCTCCTAAATTACTAAGTAAAATTCCAGTTAAGCTATACCACCCTAGTCCACTAGCAACTGCAATACATTCATGAAATGGTAAATCTAATAATAATACACTACATGCTCCACCTATAATAGAACCTATCATAATACCTAGTGGGATAATAAAGATTTTTACATGGTATTCTTTGATTTTATGAAATACCATTTTGTTCATACCAATACTAATACCTACACAAAACATAAGTACATATAAAATATAATCTGATGCATGGAATATACTATCCACAAGTTGTTCTGGAATTATGACATTTCCACACAAAATCCCAAGCAATAATGCTACCATTGCCAACACTACCATAGTTATTTTCCTTTATCCTTCCTACGTTTTTTATTTTGAAATACCAAAATAGATAATGCATACACTACCACAATGGAAGCAAGAATTGGTAGTACACATAGTACAATACTTTCCCATCCAATACTAATTATTTCTTGCCATAAATCTTTTCTGCTTCCTAAATGAACTCCCATAGAAAAAATCAATAACGCTGTTAAAATGATTTGCAATCGTTCATTGTATCCTTTCCATTTTTTTGGAAATATGAAATATCCTATGATGAAACCGAAACTCATTATAATAATTATCTGCATACTATCCCCTATCATTTTTCTTACTAATTTTTTATTATTGCTAACCTTTTCTAGTTCTGATGTTTTACTAACTCTAAGACAGCAGAAAATACCTCTGAGTCTGCAGTTACCATCAATTCATATAATAGTGACTCTACTGTAGTAACAATTGCTCCACTTTGTTGCATACGCATCGAAGCAACGTCCTTATCTTCTTTATTTCTTGAAGCAATACAATCCATTACTACAATCGGTTGATACCCTGCCTCTAGTAAATCTAACACTGTTTGTAATACACAAATATGTGCTTCTATTCCACAAACAATTACTTGTGTTCTTTGTTTTTTATCTAGTGCCATCCTTATGTCTTCATTCCCAAATGCACCAAAACTTAATTTATCATATTCTTCCCTATCCAAAGCAAATTGTTTGATGTCTGAAATTGTTTCTCCCAGTCCTTTTTTATACTGAGTAGTTATGGTTACAGGAATTTGAAACAGTTGTAACCCTTTTAGCAATTGGACTGTTTTTTGTATTAATTTTTCATTCTCTGGCATTGCTACTACTAATTTTTCCTGAACATCTATGACTAATGCTTGTACCAAATCTACTTTTATTTTCATATCTCTATGTCACCTCATATTTGTTTCTATTTGATAATTTATTGTTTCCACAAATTACAATGAATTATCTTTATTTTCCTTTTCCAAGCAATATTATTATGATACAATAGAAGACAAAAAACAAGTACAAATACTTTTTTCTATTACTTTTATCATTTACTAACTGGAGGTTTTTATGAATACTTTAACAATTACTCCTTATACTCAAATTCCAAATGTAATTCAATCTCAATTAGATGACTTTCTTACCCTTTGTTTTTCTACAAAACTTCCCTCACTCCTATTAGATGACTCTTGTGGAATACATTTTTTATTATATAACGAACATTCCATTGTTGGTTATTTATTTACAGAAAGCTTTGATAGAGAAGAAATTGAGTTTGTTGGGGCAATTCACCCAGAACATAGAAACAAAGGATATTTTAAATATTTATTATCCTTTAGTTATCGCTATTTAAAAAAATATTTGCCATTAAAAAAGTCATGTTACTATTCTTGCTACTTAAGTGGGGAAGAAAGAAACTCCATTGAAATCATTAGACATTTTGGTGGCAAAACCATTAGTACGGAATTTATTTTAACTTGTACGAAGGAAAATACTACACAACCTTTGGAAATTTCACTACAACCAACTACAAATATTGCCTTATTATCTCACATTCATAGCCAAATTTTTTCTCAAACAAAGGAAGAATCTTACACACAACTATGTGAATCTATGGATGGAACATTTTTTTATCTTATGTTTCAGCAACAAGTAGTTGGTATGGTACATATATCATCTAGTCATTCGCTACATTATCTATCTTTCTTTGGTATTCTTCCTAAATATCAAAGGCTTGGATTTGGAACATCTGCATTGGATATGATATTTTCCCAGTATGAAACCATCGATTTACAAGTATCTAGCCTTAATAAAAAGGCTTACTCTTTTTATCGAAACTATGGATTTTCTATCAAATCTAGTTATGATTATATCATCTTACAAAAAAAGGTATTGGAAAAGCTACCCTGTCATTGCTAGTACGATAATTATGGCTCGGTTTGTTAATCATTTTATTCATCATGTTTTGTAGAAAGGAGCATATTTATGAAAAAGAAACTAACTATTATCATTGTATCTATACTTGCAATTTTAGTGTTATCCCGACTATTATTGATACAATATCAAAAAAGTCGAATAATTCGTTGTCTTAATGAACATATTTCTTATATAAAAACAATTGGTACTGAATTAGAGGAAACTTCTTTGCTAGATGGTGATAATGCCTACTTAGAACAAATCTATGTATTACTTGTATATGCATATAATTCCTATCAAGAAGCTATTTCTATTGCTCAAAGTTATCAGCTAACTTATGCTAGTGACCCACTTATCTTAACGATTATTAAAAATTTTCCTTCTGTTGTTGATTTAGAAACATCACAAGCAAAAGAACAACTATTTAATATAGAAAATGATTTGCTTCATTTTTCTCACTATCTAAACACTCATTATCCAAATGGAATCAAATCCTATAAGGAAAATTTTTATAGAACGCAAGAATGGATTACCTATAAAAACAAATATATGAATTATAAAGATATTCATTCTTAAGATACTATTATTTCTATATTTAGGGTTATATAATGATAAGTTCTTAACTTAAATAAATAAAGATTATGCCATTTCTTTAACCACAAATAAGGCTGTTGCAGCCTATATTTTTGTTGACAAGGGCGATTGATTTTAATAAAATCTATGCCAATCTACCAAAGTCATTCAAAAATAACGTGCAACAGCCTTATGTATTTCTTTATCTTTCATTCTTTTTTCTTTTGATGCCAATAAAAGCTATACCAATCAGTGATAATATACAAATAACAACCCATAGTCCAATAACATTTCTGTCACCTGTAGGAACAGAAGAATTGGAATTATCTGTATTTGTAGTATCATCCTCCCTTGTTTCTTCCTTACTTGGATCTTTCCCAGTAGCTGAAATCACTACCTCATCAGCAGATACTTCTTTCTTTCCCTCTGCATCTAAATAATACTTTCCATCTTCCTTGGAATACCAGTACTCTATATTTCCAGCTTCTGTTTCTGTTGGTTCTTTCGCTGGTACGTGAATCAGAACTTTTTTATCATCTTCTACTGGTTTTTCCTCATCTGTCCCTTTTCCAGTAGCTGAAATAATGGTATCTTCCAATGTAATCTCAGTAGTTGCTTCTGCATCACTAAAATACTTGCCACATTCCTTACAGTACCAGTATGCAATATTTCCAGCTTCTGTTTCTCTTGGTTCTTTGGCTTCTACATAGAGTAATTGATGTCCAGTTGCTTCAACAATGGTATCTTCCAATGCAATTTCAGTAGTTGCTTCTGCATCACTGAAATACTTATTGCACTCATCACAATACCAATATGCAATATTTCCAGCTTCTTCACAAGTTGCACCTACTGCCTCCACTCTCATAAGAATATCATGGGCACACTCATTGTTTTCTTCCTGCTCCCATACCAAACCACGAGCACCAGTCTCATACGCCATAGCTTTATCAGTAAGCAATAACAAACCATGCATATTAATGCTGCCGTCTGCATTACGAGTAGGTTCTACAGAAGTATCTAAGCTAATGAACCAATCTTCACTAACTGTTGTTTGATTCAAAGCAGTATTAGTACTCATTTTTGTAGACTCATCCCAATAAAAATTATTTTCACCGTAAATATCAGTGGAGTTTTGATTTTGAGGTGCTAACTGCTCTTTTCCATTGGTATCTTTACGGAAAGATAACACACCATCTGCAATATATCCTGTCACTGCAGATTTATTTCCTGTATACATGGCAACATTGTAGCTTTCATTGTTATAATTTGTGCTATCATATACCTTAATATCTGTACAAGAATTGGAATCAATTCCCTTTGCCTTATTTTCATAGGAAATAGAATTTATCAACTTATGGTCTCCTGGTAAATTGGTACCACCCATTTTAAAACCATTTCCATTTCCAGCATCTACTAATGTATAGCCATAAAGTTTTGTTTGTTCATTCCAATTTGCTACTGACACTCCATTGCCAAAGGTTAACGTTCCATTTTTATCACAATTAATGGTAGGGAATTTAGAAACATTTCCTTTGCTATCTAATTCCTCTGCTAGAATATAACCATTGCGATAAGCAACACTATTTTTTATAGTGACAGAACCAATAGAACCAGTTCCTGCTTTTGCAAACAAATCCCAACCATCATCTGCATTGTAAGCTGAGATACAGCCATCAAATACATTACCATATCCAACCGTCAACTTAGCAGCAAATCCATCTGCATCTTCATATCCTGCGTCAGCATTATTGATAGAAGTACAGTTCTTAACTAAATTGTAACTTGGCCACTTGTCAATAGTTTCTGTAGAATACCCTGAAATCTGTAAACCAGTATTTCCATTGTTATAGAAATTCATACGTTCCAATGTATTATGATTTCCCAAAAGTTGCATACCTTTTACACCATTGGCAGAATTTGTAATATTGATAAAACTCATATTCCAATAATCACCACCAGCAGTAAAGCCTCTACCAGTTTTTCCAAAATCAAAGGTAGCATAACCACCATCTGTCGTTAAAATAATTGGTGTATCTGTATTACCATTACGACCACGCTCAATAACCAATGTTTTTCCTGAAAGATCATAAGTCCCTGCTTGTAGCAAAATTTTCTGACCTGCAGAAGCATAAGATAGCGCTGTCTGTATATCTACTGCATCACTAAATGCAGTACCTCCATTAGATACTACTCCATCTGGAGCAACATAAATAACAGATTCCAATCTACGATATGTTACATTATTTGTTACTGTCTTTGTACTGTAATCTGACAATTTTTCATATGGACTAATGACAAAATCTTTGTCTGGAGTAAACTCTACTTCAAAGGTAGTATTGCCTTGAATGGAATACGTTCCAATAAACTCTTCATTAGCAACTACTGCAACATCACTTGCTACCAATATTCCGTTTGCATACACGTTAGCACTTCCATCTGCATTTGCCTTAAATACTAATTGATAGTTATCTTCTGCACAAGTAGATGGGCTAGTGATAGAATAATCAGGGTCAACATAAACGGTTTGTTGTGGTGTCCAATCTGCTGGATTCCAATCACTCGTTGTAAATACAATATTGGAGAAGGTAGCATTACAACCACGAGCAACAGCCAATGCAACGTATGCCTTATCTGCTTCCTGAACACTCATAGGGTCATTTAACTCATCATAAGAAGTAATAGAAGTTTTGGTGGAATCCTTTGCAGGAATATACATTGTATAACTTCCAATAACATCTCCAGTACTTCCATCTTCCTTTATACTGTAATAAGTAGACACATAACCACTGCTAGTCTTTTCTAAGCTAACACGATAAGTCTTACCTGCCTGAATAACATCTTTGGAAAATCCTTGACGGTATGCTACCACAGAGTTACTTGAAGCATCTTCATTGGCAACAATACCAGTATAATTACGAACACCAATTACGTCTTTTACTTCACTGCTACCATTTAACCCATCTACTGGCAATTTTGTACCAGAAACAGAAGCAATGTTTGAGAAGTAACTTCCAGAACCACTAATAGTATCACGAACCATTAATGCAAATCCTTCCTGTCCATCTGGAGTAGGATTGATATAGTCAATAAATACATCTGCTTGAAGATAAAAGTTTTCTGTTTTTGGATTGATGGTAGTGTAATAGTAGCTAGCTCCATCTGCTGGAGAGTCAGCAACAAACTTACCACCTTTCTTTTTGATAGTACCATCTGCATTGTAGGTACAAGAAGTCAAACAAACCTTATTCTTAATATCTGCACCATCTAGTATTGTATTTGCTACGGAAGAAGTAGACGTACCAAAAAAGGCAAACTTCCATACCTTTTCTTCCTTACCTACATACCAACCATCTACACCTGATAAATCAACTTCCTTTGTAATATGATTCACTGGCTTCCAATTTCCAAGATAGGTGCTATCGTTTTCTGGATTGGCTAGTGTTTCTGCTTGTGATTTTGTGTGGCAAAATGTTAAATTACTAGTTGCATAGTTAGAATAGTAGAAATTGGAGGTATTAGAGTCTACATAATTTCCATATTCACGAAAGGTTGCATCTTCTGGATTTACTCCACTCATATTGTACCAACTATCTTCATTCATAGAACCTCCTTGAATATCCGTATAAAGAAATGTTACATTTGCTGTATTCCCCCAAGGACGCCCAAAATATCCTGGAGTAACAGTGTAACCACTTTCATTATTATTTTTTATTGCACAGTTACGGAATAAATAATTTCCACGAGTTGCAGTAATATATCCTGCCTTACTGTTAGCCCCAGTATAACCAAGCCAAACCAAATCACATTCATCAAAGATACAATTTGTTCCCGTATTACCAAAAATGTAGTCAGTCTGTCCTTTTATCACACAGTTACGATAATACTGATGCCCAGTGCCAGTGTATAGTGTATCCTGACTACTTACAAAAGAACAATGATAAAATTCTGCATAATCTCCATCACAAACAACTGCTGCAGCTCTCTCTACGTTTGTAGTGTTTGACACATCTAAACCACTAACACGTTCTTGTAAAGAACCACTTATACTCTGACCATATTCTGCTGCACTTCCTACCCTAGAATCTCCCAATTCTTCATCTGCTACATATAAATTAAAGGTATTGACAAAGTTAATACCTTCCGCCATAAAACCACTTGCTTTTGTCTGAATATTAACTACTGCTCCCCACTTGACTGCATAATGCATATCATATTTGTCATTTGCATTTTTTTCATTGTAATAACCTGTGGAATCAATGCTGTAATATTTGTATCCAATCCCATAATACCAACGAATCGTTGGACTTACACCTTTTGCAGCCACCAACTTAATATTTGGTGTATTAATAACAACTTGCTCCACATATTCATTGTCATATAATACCAGTGTAACATACTGACCTTCTGTACGATTCATATCAGAAGCTGCTGCAACTGCTTCACTGATTGTTTCATACTCTTTCCCAGCACCAACGGAAAGCTCTGATACATAATCAGTAGGATAACTCTTTTGAGGCGCATAAAACCAAACATCATTGTTAATCGCCTCACCCTCTGTTCCAACCACTGCTACATGGTCATAAACAGTATAGCCATCTGCTCCCACAACCTCTGCACTTGCCGTATAATTTCCATTCTTTAAACCAATACTGTAAGAGTTGTCCTTTATGGTAGCTACACTTACTACACCAGCTTCATCAGTATAAGTTAAAGAGGTAACTACTGCTTCCTCTGGAAGTCCATAAAACTTTCCTGAAACTATATGCTGTGGTGCACTAGAAACGCCAATGCTAACTTTTTGTGGTAACGTTCCTGTCAAATCAAAAGAAGCTAAATCAATGACTAGCAAAGCACTATCAATACTTACAGTATAAGTATAACCTGTGGTCAATGTAATACTAGTATCACCTGCCCCAACTGTGACATGCTCACCAGTCGTATCATTGGTAAATAGAATAGATGCATTACCTAAAGATTCACCTAAAAACTCTAGTGGCAAAGTTACATCAGCCTTTGGCAACTCAAAAATAACGCCTGCAAACTGAGCCTTTGAGCCTTGTGCATAAAAGTACCATTCTTCATCTTTTAAAACTGAAACAGTATAAGAATACTTTGAAAAAGCATTTCCATCTGTAATCTGTGGAGTATCTGACTTTGTAGCATAAAATGTTTTTCCACTTGCTGGATAACCATATACCGTAATCGTTCCATCTTCTGGTGCAATTACTTTTAAATACGCACCTGTATCCGGAACTTTCCCATTTGGATTATTTCCCTCTAACTTAGGGTTTGTTTTCCCTTGAACAGAATAATAGGTTGTTCCATTGTAATCCACTTTATTTGTCTTTGCAAACATATCTTCTCCAGCATAAACTGGATAATCTCCTTGCCACCCTGCTACAATGCTAGTAGTACCATCTGGATTAAACCATAACTCAAACCCTTGGCTATGAACTGAGTTTTCCAGTGGATTGACATCTATTTCCTCTCCTAGTTCTTTCGTTGTCTTATCCTGTGTTTCAACGTTCTCATTGCCACTTGCAAAAATAGACATAGGGAATGTATTCACCATCATTGTCAACGATAAAATAGACGCTAATATACTACGTCTTTTTTTGTGTTTTACAAAATTACTTTTCATAAAACGAAATACTCCTTTCCTTCTTCTCCTAATTCGCTTATGTCCCTGCCTTTTTTGCAATGCCTCTCCCCAGTAGTTAAATCGCAGTGTACACCCTCACGTAAAAGGATTTTTTTTGAGTTCTTTATAAAGAACT
>CAJFOH010000096.1 GCA_904395845.1 uncultured Lachnospiraceae bacterium | reverse complement strand
TGCTAGTGAACTTATTATTGGAATGAAATGTGGTGGTTCCGATGGATTATCTGGAATTACAGCCAACCCAGTAGTAGGAGCATTTTCTGATATTCTTATTTCAAAAGGTGGTACAACAATTTTAACAGAAGTTCCAGAAATGTTTGGTGCTGAAACATTATTAATGGATCGTTGTGAGAATGAGGAGTTATTCCATAAAACCGTGGATTTGATTAATAATTTTAAACAATACTTTAAAAGCCATAATCAAACTATTTATGAAAATCCATCACCAGGAAATAAAAAAGGTGGAATTTCAACATTAGAAGATAAGTCGCTTGGATGTACACAAAAATCAGGTACTGCACTTGTAAAGGGTGTATTAAATTATGGAGAACCTGTAACAACAAAAGGATTAAATCTATTAAGTTCTCCTGGAAATGATTTAGTAGCATCTACAGCACTTGCAGTTTCAGGAGCTCATATTGTGTTATTTACAACTGGTAGAGGTACACCATTTGCATCTCCAGTCCCAACTGTAAAGATTTCTAGTAATTCAAAGTTAGCAAATAGTAAAAATAATTGGATTGATTTTAATGCTGGTCGTATGGTAGAAGATATGCCTATGGAACAATTAGCAGAAGAATTATTCCAATATGTATTAGATGTAGCATCTGGAAAGAAAGTGAAGGCAGAGGAAGCTGGTTTTCACGACATGGCAATCTTTAAACAAGGGGTTACATTGTAAGAAATATAAAAATTGTACGATATTTCCTAAAGAACTGGAATTGAAAGTTAAAAACTTATCAATTATAATAGAAGTAATATTAGGAACTATCGTTTTAACGAATCCAATAAAAGAAAAAATAAAATATGTGAGGTAGAATCAATGAAAGAATTCATGGGAAAAGATTTTTTATTATCAACAAAGACAGCAGAAGAGCTTTACGCAATTTCTGAAAAAATGCCAATTATCGACTATCACTGCCATATTAATCCACAAGAAATTGCAGAAGATAGAAAGTTTGAAAACATTACTCAAGTTTGGTTAGGTGGAGATCACTACAAGTGGCGTCAAATGCGTTCTAATGGAGTAGAAGAAAAGTACATTACAGGTGATGCTAGCGATAGAGAAAAGTTTCAAAAGTGGGCAGAAACATTGGAAAAGGCAATTGGAAACCCATTATATCATTGGAGTCATTTAGAATTACAAAGATATTTTGATTACCATGGAGTATTAAATGGTGAAACAGCAGAAGAAGTTTGGAATCTTTGTAATGAAAAATTACAACAAGATGATATGAGTGTAAGAAATATTATTCTTAAGTCAAATGTAGAAGTAATTGGAACAACTGATGATCCAGTAGATTCTTTAGAATGGCACAAGAAACTTGCAGAAGATGAAACTTTCAATGTAAAGGTAGTTCCATCTTGGAGACCAGATAAGGCAATGAATATTGAAAAAGTCGATTTTGTATCTTACATCAATACATTAGCAGAAGTAAGTGGTGTAGAAATCAAAACATTTGAAGATTTAAAAGCTGCAATTAAGAATCGTATGGAATTTTTCCATGAGGTAGGATGTAGAGCATCTGACCATGGATTAGATTTTGTTATGTATGCTCCAGAAAGTGAAGAAGCAATCGAAGCAATTTTTGCTAAGAGAATGGCTGGAGAAGAAGTAACAGAATTAGAAATGAACCAATATAAGACAGCATTTATGGTATTTGTAGGAAAGGAATATCATCGTCTTGGATGGGCAATGCAATTGCACTATGGATGTAAGAGAAATAACAATACTCTTATGTTTAATAAGTTAGGAGCAGATACTGGATTTGACTGTATTAATAACTATGCTCCAGCTGCCCAATTAGCAGATTTCTTAAATGCATTAGTAACAACAGATCAATTACCTAAAACAATTATTTACTCTTTAAATCCAGCAGATAATGCAGTAATTGGAACAATTATTGGATGTTTCCAAGATTCAACAGCAGTTGGAAAGATTCAACATGGTTCTGCATGGTGGTTCAATGATCACAAAGTTGGAATGCAAGACCAAATGATTAGCTTAGGAAACTTAGGTCTATTAGGAAACTTCATTGGTATGCTTACAGACTCAAGAAGCTTCTTATCTTACACAAGACATGAATATTTTAGAAGAATTTTATGTGATTTAGTTGGTACTTGGGTAGAAAATGGAGAATATCCAAACGATAAGAAGGCATTAACTGAAATTATCGAAGGTATTTCTTATAGAAATGCAGCTCGTTATTTTGGATTCTAATCAATAGGTGAATATTTTATAGATAATCTAATAATAAAATAAAAAAAGAAGTTGTCGCACCAACGATTAATAAATCGTAGGTGTGGCAGCTTCTTTTTACTCTTTTAGTGAAAAATTATACCAATGGATTTGTTGGGAAAATATTAGGAAAACGTTTTCTTAATACGTCAGAACATAGTCTTTCTCCTTCACGTAATAGCTTTTGTTCATCAATACCAAGCAAGATACCGTCTTTAAATACAACCTTACCATTTACCATTGTTAAATTTACTTCGCCAGTAACTCCGCCACGAGCAATTAAGTTTTTAGGATCATGATAGGTACCAGTAAATTGTATTTTATTCATATCAATCATAAAAAGATCGGCAGCTTTGTTTACCTCTAATGAGCCTAAGTCTGTACGACCTAATGTTTTAGCACCATTAATAGTAGCAAGTTTTAAAATCTCATATGGAGAGAAACAGTTACAGCCACGTTGTTTGCTATAATAAGTTTGTAAAATATATGCCATGCGAATAGAGTCTAACAAATTGGAACTGTCGTTGGTAGCAGAACCATCACATCCTAAGCTAAGAAGAACACCTTCTTTTTCCATTGCACGCATATCTAAAATAGGGAATCCGCCTAATACAGCAGGTGCTGGACAATGAGATATCCCTGTCTTTGTTTGTCCCATGACTTTATATTCTTCTGGAGTTAGTTCCCAACCGTGAGCAATCCATACATCAGGTCCAACAAATCCAATTTTTTCACACCATTCTAATGTACGCATTCCATACCGAGAAATCATAATGTCATTTTCTCCTTCCCCTAAATGGGTGTGAAGGGAAACCTTATTTTCTCTTGCAAGTCTTACTGATTGAATAAATGTTTCCTCATAGCTATTAATTGGTTGACAAGGAGCAATTACTATTTGTTTCATAGAAAATGGATTGCTATCATGATAAGTGTCAATTAAACGTTGGCAATCTTGTAGAAATTCTTCTGTTGTTTCTAACATTTCATTTGGAATAGTAGAGCCTTCGCTTCTTGGAAGTGTATTTACACCACGACCAGCGTGATAGCGAATGCCAAGCTGACTAGCAGCCTCCATTTGTCTATCTACTGGGTCTTTGTTTGTCCATGTTGTAAAACAATATTGGTGGTCAAAGGCACAAGTACAACCATGTTTTAGTAAGTCAGCCATAGCAGTCATAGAAGAATAATAAATAACATCACTATTAATCTGTGAAAAGATAGGATAGATTTTATCTAGCCACTCTACCACTGACATATTTGGAAAGTCAATAGACATTAAATTTCTTACAAAGGTTTGAAAAAAGTGGTGATGAGTATTAATTAACCCAGGATAAATAAACTTTCCAGTAGCGTCAATTATTTCATAAGTATTAGAGGAAATTTCTTCTTCTAATACTAAATTTGTTCCAATGGATACAATGGAAGGTCCATCAATTAGCATATCACAGTTATAATGTACAGTATCGTTGCTATCACAAGTTACAATAGCAGCAGCATTTTTAATTAATATTTTTTTATTCATAGATATCTCCATTTCTTTTTATGTATAGTAGTAACATTACTTATTCTGACTCATAGAAATTATATGGTGAAGTCGAAATAATAAGTATTTTAGCAGTTATATCCGTATGATTGACCCAGCGATGTCCGATGCAGTTTGGATAATAGATACTATCTCCTTGTTGTAACGTATAAGAAGATACGTGTTCCAATTCATAAGTAACTTCTCCTTCTAATACAAATACCAATTCTTCTCCATCATGAACAGAGAAATCGCCTGAGTCTGTTTTTGCTGGTATTTCAATCATACCTCCCCAAATATCCTGACGGGCAGGGGTAATTAGTGATTCGATTAATTCTTTTCCATTAGAAATATTACGAACAAATGATTTTCGCTCATTTTTTCGAATAACGAATACCTTTTCTTGCTGTTCTTCAAAAAATAGGGAAGAGACAGGGATTTTTAGGGCATTGCAAATAGCATCCAAAGAGGTTAAGTTTGGTGATGTTTTCCCAGTTTCAATTTGACTAATGGTTCCTGTAGCTACTCCAGAGGATGATGCTACATCTCTAAGAGAAAGACCAAGAGCCATTCTTCTCGTTTTTAGTATCATTCCAATTTTTTCTAAGTTAATGCTAGACATAAGATACTTCCTTTCTACAATCTACTTGTTTCATTCATTTTTGATTTATTTCATTATACTGAAAAAAGTTCAAAAAATCAATACATTTTTATTGACAAATAAAAAGAAGTTCATTATAATAAACAAAGACATTAAAAATTGAACATTTTGGAGGATATTTATTATGAAAAAATTACTTGCGTTATCTTTAGCAACGATAATGGGAATTACAATGCTTGTAGGTTGTGGTAGTGGAGATTCTAGTAACGATTCAAAGGGAACTGGAAATAATACTCAGTCAAATAATGAAAGTGGATTAAAGGTAGCATTATGTGTTAGTGGTTCTGTTAATGATAATGGTTGGAATCAGCAAGCATACGAAGGATTGGTTAAGGTAGAAGAAAACTTTGGATGTGAAACAGCATATACAGAAAATTTAGGTGTTGCAGATATTGTTGCTGCCTATACTGATTATGCAGCAGCAGGATATGATGTAATTATTGGACATGGATATGAATTTGGTGATGCTGCCATTGAAGTAGGAGAACAATATCCAGACGTTAAATTTGTTGTAATCGAAGGAGAAGTTTCTGCTGATAATGTAGCATCTTATGTTATGAGCTGTGAAGAGGGTGGTTACATTATGGGAATGTTAGCAGCTAGTATTTCAGAATCTGACGTGATTGGATTTGTTGGACCAATGCAAGGCGCATCTTTGGTTAAAATTATGAACGGTTTTGAAGATGGCGCAAAAGAAGTAAATAGTAATATAGAAGTTCAAACTGCATGGACAGAATCATTTACTGATATGGCACTTGCGAAGGAAGCTGCTAAGGCGATGATTGATAATGGTGCAGATGTTATTGGACATTGTGCAAATGAAGGAGGTACAGGTGCTATTAATGCAGCAAAGGAAGCTGGGATTTATGCTACTGGAGATTCCTATGACCAAAATGCGTTAGCAGAGAATACTATACTTTCTTCTTCTATTTATAATGTTCCTGTGCTAGTAGAAGATGCCATTAAGGATGTAATTGATGGTAATTTTGTAGGAGAAATTTGTAATTTTGGCATGGCAGAAGGTGTAGTAGAAGTTGCACCATACCATAATTTAGATAGTAACATTCCACAAGAAGTAAAAGATTTAATTTCTAATCGTATTGAAGAAATTAAAAATGGTAGTTTTGATGTACCTTGTGATACAACTCCAAGAACATAACCGATTCTAATAGAACAAAGGCAAAAAATAGAAGCTTTTGTACCATTAAAAACTATTTTAGAATGGAGATTATTATGGCAATATTAGAAATGAAACATATAAGCAAAAGTTTCTTTGGTGTATATGCTAATGAAGATATAACATTTTGTGTAGAAGCTGGAGAAATTCATGCATTATTAGGGGAAAATGGTGCAGGAAAAACTACACTTATGAATATTCTTTTTGGACTTTATAAAGCGGATAAAGGAGAAATTATATGGCAAGGAAATAAGGTTTCCTTTCATTCCCCAAAAGATGCAATCAATGCTGGTATTGGTATGGTACATCAACATTTTTCTTTGGTAAATGCCATGACAGTTGTGGATAATATTATACTTGGTATGCAAAGTGATGGATTATTTATTAATCGAAAAAAGGCAAAGGAAAAAATCAAACAGTATTCTAAACAGTACAATTTACAAGTAAATCCAGATGCTTATGTAGAAACATTATCCGTTGGAGAACGCCAACGAGTAGAAATCTTAAAATCTTTGTATCGAGGGGCAAAACTTCTTATTTTAGATGAGCCAACAGGAGTGTTAACACCAGAGGAAACAAACACTTTTTTTGAAGTACTTCGCAAACTAAAAAAAGAAGGGCATGGCATTATTATTATTACTCATCGTATGAATGAAATTATGGAAATTAGCGACAGAGTAACTATTTTAAGAAATGGAAAATTAGTAAATACAGTAGTAACAAAGGAAACAACTAAGGAACAGCTATCTATAAAAATGATTGGAGCAGAACTAGAAAAAAGAGAGTATATACCTAGTATGGAAAAAGGAAAAGTTGTATTACAGTTACAAAATGTTTGCTTAAAGAAAAAGAGAAATCCGTTAGAAAACATTAATCTACAAATTCATGAAGGTGAGATTGTAGGTGTTGCTGGTGTAGAAGGCAATGGACAAAAGGATTTGGCAGAAGTAATTACAGGAATACAAAAACATACAAAAGGAAGCATAGAGTTTTTACAAGAGCCATTGGAAAAACAATCCGTAAGAACACGATTTGAAAAAGGAATTTCATATATTTCTGATGATAGACATAACGATGGACTTATTATGGATATGAGTGTAATGGAAAACTTGGCACTAAGGACTTATAGAGGACTACCATTTTCTAAGTTTTGTTTCTTAAATAAGAGAAAAATGGAAGAAATAGGAAAGAAAGTAATTGAAACGTACCAAGTAAAAACATCTGGAACGTTAAAAGAGGCAACACCAGTGAAATTATTGTCTGGTGGAAATCAGCAAAAAGTAATTATTGCAAGGGAAGTTTGTGATACAGCAAAACTGATTATTGCCAATCAACCAACGAGAGGACTTGATATTGGTGCTATTGATTTTGTAAGAACTACATTAATAGAGCAAAAGAAAAAAGGAAAAAGTGTTCTTCTTATTTCTGCTGATTTAGAAGAAATACTAGAACTAAGTGACCGTATTGCTGTTATGTTTGGAGGAAAAATTGTTGGTATTTTAGATGGAAAAACTGCCACGAGACAAAAAATAGGATTGCTTATGGGTGGGGTTATAAAGGAGGATATGGAACAATGAAGAAAAAGGTAACATTGATTCAATCGGTATGGATTGTAATTATTACATTGACTTGTGCAACCTTACTCATTTTAATATCAGGTGCTAGTCCTATAGAAGCCATTTCCCTATTTTTTAATGGTATTTTTGGAAGTTTAAATGGAAGTATGGAAGTATTTGTAAAGGCGACTCCATTAATTTTTACTGGACTTGCTTGTGCAGTTGCATTTCGTACGGGATTCTTTAATATAGGTGCAGAAGGACAGTTTTATATAGGAGCGTTAGCCTCTGCTTTTGTTGTGTTGCAGTTTGATGGTGTTTCAGGCGTTGGAAGAATACTATTGGCATTTATCGCTGGATTTATTGGTGGTGGAATTTGGGCATTAATTGCAGCATTTTTAAAATCTAAGTTTGGAATTTCAGAGATTATTGTAACTATTATGTTAAATTATATTGCAATCAATATTGTAGGAATAGCAGTACGTACCTTTATGATGGATCCAAATGGAAACTTGCCACAGTCAGCAAAGATTGACAAAAGTGTATGTTTAATGCAAGTCTTAAAGCCAACACGTTTGCATATTGGATTTTTTATAGCTATAGCAGTTGTAATTCTTGTATGGATTGTGTTAGAAAAGACAACTATAGGATATGAGCTTCGTGCAGTAGGCTATAATAAGAGAGGAGCAGCTTGTAATGGTATTTCTATTACAAAAAATATTATTCTTTCTTCTTTTCTAAGTGGTGGACTGGCAGCCCTTGCAGGTGTTATAGAAGTCCTTGCAATTCAGAAAAAGTTAGTAGAAAATATTTCCGCAGACTGTGGATTTACAGGTATTTTAATTGCTTTATTAGCCAAAAATCATCCAATAGGTGTGTTATTTGTTGCCATTTTCTATGCTTCTATGCAAGTTGGAGCATCTAGTATGCAGCGACAAATGGGAATTCCATCTTCCATTGTAAACATTTTAATGGGACTTATTGTAATATTGATTTTAGGAAAACAATTGATTTGTCCAAAGAAAAAGAAAGTAAGGGAGGAAAAGGTGTGTTAGAGCAAATAATAACTATTGGATTTTTGACAACATTTTTTTCTGCCGCAGTTCGAATGGCAATTCCTCTTATTTATGCAGGTTTAGGGGAAATATTTGCAGAAAAAGCTGGTATTTTAAATATTGGTTTAGAAGGGGTTATGCTAAGTGGTGCATTTTTTGCTTATGCAGGGGGAATGTTTACTGGAAACATTGCCATTGGGTTATTGTGTGGTATGTTAGGTGGAATGTTCATTAGTATGATTCATGGAATATTATCTATTAAATTAGGAAAAGATCAATCGGTTAGTGGAATTGCACTTAATATGTTTGCTCTTGGGATAACCAGTTTCTTATATAAATTAATTAGTACAGGAAAAACAGATAAGCAAGTACCTACCTTAACTACTATTAAAATTCCAGTATTAAGTGAGATTCCTATTATTGGAGAAGGGTTATTTCATCAAGATATATTAACTTATATCGTATATATTCTTGTTATTTTAGTAGTTATCTTTTATAAAAAAACGTCCCTTGGATTGTCTTTTTCATCCATTGGGGAAAGCCCATATGCTGCTGATACAGCAGGTATTAGCGTATATAAATATCAATACATTTCTATGGCACTAAATGGAATATTAGGAGGGTTAGGGGGTTCCTATTTAATTCTTGTACAACTGGGTGCTTTTACCGAAAATATTACATCTGGTCGTGGATATATTGCACTAGCAGCAGTTATTTTAGGGAGGTATTCACCAGTTGGAATGGCACTGGCTGCATTGGTATTTGGAGGGGCTAGTGGGCTACAAATTCGTTTACAAGCTATGGGAGTACCACTACCTGCACAGGCACTAAATATGATTCCCTATATTATTACATTGCTTGCACTTTTAATTTTTGTTGGAAAAAATAAAAAGCCAGAATCACTAGCAAAACCATATATAAGAGGAAGTCGATAATAAATATTTTTGTTTTGTATAAGTCTGATAACGTTTTTATTTTATAGATTTTCATGTAAAAAAAGGGGAGTCACGCCAATTATTTTGTGTGACTGCCTTTTTTTCTATTATGAAAATATGAACAAAATATATCACAAGAAAGATGAAAAATAGCCTTATAATCTATAATATAAAATATACAAAAAAATGAGAAAAATATAAAAAAATACATGTAATTTGTTGCAAATA
>CAJFOH010000095.1 GCA_904395845.1 uncultured Lachnospiraceae bacterium | reverse complement strand
TTAAAAAAGAAGGCATCAAACATAACGTATTAAATGCAAAATATCATGAATTGGAAGCAGAAATTGTATCACAAGCTGGGGTACATGGTGCAGTTACTATTGCTACAAATATGGCAGGTCGTGGTACAGATATTAAGCTAGATGATGAAGCAAGGGCAGCAGGTGGATTAAAAATTATTGGTACAGAAAGACATGAATCAAGACGTATCGATAATCAGCTTCGTGGTCGTTCTGGCCGTCAAGGAGATCCAGGGGAATCAAGATTCTACATTTCATTAGAAGATGATTTAATGCGTTTGTTTGGTTCTGAGCGAATTATGTCTGTATTTAATGCACTAGGTGTAGCAGATGGAGAAGAAATCGAACATAAGATGCTTTCTTCTGCCATTGAAAAAGCACAAAAGAAAATAGAAAATAACAACTATGGTATTCGTGAAAACTTATTAAAATATGATGAAGTAATGAATGAACAAAGAGAAATCATTTATGAAGAACGTCGTCGTGTTCTAGATGGAGAAAGTATGCGAGATGTTGTTATGAAAATGATTACTGATGTTGTAGAAGATAGTGTTGATTTATGTATTTCAGAAGAACAATCTCCTGCAGAATGGAACATTGGTGAATTGCAGCAAGTACTTCTTCCAATTATTCCTCTTCCTAAAATCGATATTAGTGAAGAAGAACATAAAAAGTTTAATAAGGATAAGTTAAAACAATTACTAAAAGAGTCAGCAGTAAAATTATATGAAGAAAGAGAAGCACAATTCCCAGAACAAGAGATGATTCGTGAAGTAGAACGAGTGGTATTGTTAAAGGTAATTGATAGAAAGTGGATGGATCATATTGATGATATGGAACAACTTCGTCAAGGAATTGGATTACATGCCTATGCTCAAAGAGATCCATTGGTAGAATATAAGATGGCAGGCTATGATATGTTTGGAGCTATGACAAACAATATCAAAGAAGATACAGTAAAATTGTTATTCCATAGTAGAGTAGAACAACAACCACCAGAACGTGAACAAGTAGCAAAAGTGACAGGAACAAATAAAGATGATACTGCAATTCAAGCACCAAAGAAGAGAGAGGACGATAAAGTATATCCAAATGATCCATGTCCTTGTGGTTCTGGTAAAAAGTACAAACAATGTTGCGGTAGACTTCGTTAATTGCACAATATGTTGAGAATACAAAGGGGGATAGCCTCTTTGTATTTTCTACTATTAGGAAGTAGTTTCATTATAAAATAATAAAAAAGAAAGAAGGTGTGGTTATGGTAGAATTGGATCAATACAAAGTTACCATTTCAAACTATGAAAAACCATTATACGAATTGAGGGATTCACTTTAACTTAGCAGTGAAAAAAGAACGAATTGCAGAGTTAGAAAGAAGTATGGAAGAACCTAATTTTTGGGACAATCCAGAAGAATCTCAAAAGGTTATGAAGGAGCTAAAAAGTCTTCAAGATACAGTAAAAGAATATAGCAAACTTGAGGAAGGATTTGAGGAAATTCAAATTTTACTTGAGATGGGATATGAAGAAAATGATGAAGCAGTTTTACCAGAAATAGAAGAGGCTATGAATACATTTATCAATAGTTATGAGTCTATGAGAATACGAACACTATTATCTGGTGAATATGATAAATGCAATGCTATTTTACGATTAAATGCAGGTGCAGGTGGTACAGAATCTTGTGATTGGGCAAGTATGCTTTATCGTATGTATTGCCGATATGCAGATAGCAAAGGATTTACAACAGAAGTTCTTGACTATTTAGATGGTGAAGAGGCAGGAATTAAATCTGTTACTATCCAAATTAATGGGGAAAATGCTTATGGATATTTAAAATCAGAACATGGAGTTCATCGACTTGTCCGTATTTCTCCATTTAATGCAGCAGGGAAACGACAAACATCATTTGTATCTTGTGATGTTATGCCAGATATTGAAGAAGATATTGATATTGAAATCAATGAAGATGACTTACGAATTGATACCTACCGTGCAAGTGGTGCAGGTGGTCAGCATGTCAATAAAACATCATCTGCCATTCGTATTACTCATATACCAACAGGAATTGTTGTACAATGTCAAAATGAACGTTCACAATTCCAAAATAAAGATAAAGCAATGCAAATGTTAAAATCAAAACTTTATTTATTGAAGCAACAAGAAAATGCGGAAAAAGTATCGGATATACGAGGAGATATTAAAGAAATTGGCTGGGGAAGTCAAATACGTTCTTATGTGTTGCAACCATATACTATGGTAAAAGATCATAGAACTGGTGCAGAAAGTGGTAATGTATCAGCAGTATTAGATGGGGATATTAATTTATTTATTAATGAATACTTAAAGTGGATACATACGAAACAAGAAGAATAGTCTTAAAGAAAAGGTTGCATTTAGAAAGTGCTTATGATAAAATCTTCCTTACAAAGACAAATGTTTTTGTGTAATAAACATAGGGGAATAAAACAGTTAAAATAAATCTATAAACAACTATAAAAATATTGTATTAATTTATAGATTATATTATAATCTTATTGAGGTGATGAATTATGAAATATTACTCAATAGGAGAGTTTGCAACTAAAATAGGTAAAACAGTTCAAACACT
>CAJFOH010000094.1 GCA_904395845.1 uncultured Lachnospiraceae bacterium | reverse complement strand
GCAGTTACTGTTGTAATAAGGTCTTTTAGCTCTGGTTGATTCATCGCTATGTTCCAAGTGCCTTGATAACGATATTCATCAACACCTGCTTGGAAAGTAGTAAACTTTTTGTCTACTGCACCCTTTAGAAAATCTTTTATGGTGCTTGTAGGTACTTGATAGTAATTATCATCAATTACTGCTCCACTTTCATCAAAGACACGATATCTAGAGTAGGTTTGACCTTCTATTTCTTGTTGTAATAACTTAGCTGCTGACAGCAAGGAATAATAGGACTGACGCCCTTCCTTAAAACTACTGCTTCTTTTTGATGCGGTACTTGCAGATGCTAAAATTAAAGAACCTGCTACTCCACATAACAAAAGAAAAATTAAGGCAATAAATATGGATGCTCCTGATGTACTGCTACATTTTTTTCTTACCATAAAAAGCCTCCTTTTCCTTAATTTTCAATGGTTTTTTCCTAGATTTTCCTAAGCTCTTATAATTTTTTCTAAGATATTATACTCTTTTGTTTTTTATTTGTCTAGTTCTTTTTTTTGAAAGAATAAAAACCTATTCTAAACTTTCCATTGGAACAAAGGTTCTTCTTTTTGTAGGCTCAATACATTCTCCTTGTTCTTTTGCTTCTTTGCAAAATTCTTTTTGAGAATCTACCAATATTTTTCCCCGTTTGTCTATTTTTTCATAGTTTCCATTTGCCTGTAATATATGTGCCTTCACGTTATCTTCTAGTTCCACTTGTAAAATGTGAGTGACTGTTTGCTTTAATGTATCTTCTAATACTGGAAACATAATTTCCACTCGTTTGTCTAAATTTCGTGGCATCCAGTCAGCACTTGCCATATAAACTTCTTCCTCACCGTCATTATAAAAATAGAAGATTCTACTATGTTCTAAGAAATTTCCAACAATAGAGCGAACAGTAATATGTTCACTTACATTTGGAATACCTACTTTTAAACAACAGATTCCACGAACAATTAAGTCGATTTTAACTCCTGCACTACTAGCTTCATACAATGCTGCAATAATTTCCTTATCACACAAAGAATTCATTTTTGCAACGATGCGTGCTTCTTTTCCACTATTTGCATGCTTTATCTCTCGTTTTATTAAACGCAAAAACTTATCTCTTAGCCACAATGGTGCAACAGATAGACAGTTCCATGACAATGGCTCTGAATATCCAGATAACATATTAAACACTGCGGTTGCATCTTCTCCTATGGCTTTGTTACAGGTTAAAATTCCTAAATCTGTATATAGCTTTGCCGTTGCATCGTTATAGTTTCCAGTTCCTAAATGGACATATCTTCGAATTCCTTCTTCTTCATTTCTCACAACTAATGTAATTTTACTATGTGTTTTTAATCCTCGAAGTCCGTAGATTACGTGACAACCTGCTTTTTCTAGCATTTTTGCCCATAAAATGTTATTTTCTTCATCAAATCTAGCTTTTAATTCTACTAAAACGCTTACTTGCTTTCCATTTTCTGCTGCCTTTGCCAGTGCTGCAATAATTGGAGAATTTCCACTAACACGATATAAGGTTTGCTTAATGGCTAATACCTTTGGGTCAACGGAAGCCTGACGGATAAAGTCAACTACTGGGTCAAAGGTTTGATATGGATGGTGGAGAAGAATATCCCCTTTTCTAATATTTTCAAAAATACTTTTTGTAGAATCTATGGCTGCTACTGGCTGTGGAATGTACTGTTCTGTTCGTAAATGGTCATAGCCTTCTAGTCCATGTAACTTCATTAAAAATGTTAAATCCAGTGGACCATTAATTTTGTAAATGTCTTCTTCTTTTACTGCCAATTCTTTTTTTAGTATTTTAAGAAGCTGTTTATCCATATGTTCTTGTACTTCTAGCTTAATTACCTCTCCCCACTGACGTTTCTTTAACTGTTTTTGAATTTCCTTTAATAAATCGGCTGCTTCTTCTTCATCAATGGTTAAGTCGGCATTTCTCTCTACACGAAATGGATGGGCACAAACTACTTCATAGTTTAAAAACAGTTTTTTCATATTTCGTTCAATGACTTCTTCCAACAAAATCATACGATACCCTTTTTTTGTTGGAATTTTTATAATTCTTGGTAATACCGATGGTACTTGAACCATGGCAAATTCTAGTGGTGCATTCTCCTCTGCCTTTTTCTCAAGCAATGCTGCAATATTTAATGACTTATTGCGAATAAGGGGAAATGGTCTTGAGGAGTCTACTGCCATTGGCGTTAATACTGGATATACAAAATCGGTAAAGTAGTTATCAATAAATTCCTTTTCTTTTGCCGATAATTTTTCATGGCTTTGTACGATTTCAATTCCTTCTTGCTCCAATGCTGGAACGAGAGAACGATTGTATGTGGAGTATTGAACCGATACAAAATCGTGTAGTTTTTTTCCTATCTCTACTAACTGTTCTTCTGGTGTCATACCTGCAATGTCTGGCTTTTTATAGCCTGCATGAACCATATCTTTCAGTGAAGCAACACGCACCATGAAAAATTCATCTAAATTTGATGCAGTAATACTTAAAAATTTTACTCGGTCTAATAGTGGTAACTGTCTATCTCTTGCCTCGCTTAGTACTCTTTCATTAAATTGAATCCAACTTAACTCTCTATTTTTATAATATTCTGGTTTTGTCATATTCTCGTCCACGTTTCTCATACCCCTTTCCTTTTCTTTAACACAGGACGTATTCCATATACTTCTTCGAAAAATTTTGCTTTGCTTTCTAACAATCCTGATTCTAATGTAATATCTAATAGCGTATCTGTTGTAATAATTAACTCTCGATTTTTTACTGTTACTTTCATATGTTTAAACTTTTGCTTATGACTTCTATCCATCGCATTTCCCAAACGTAAGATTGCTGTTAGCTTTAATACAACTAAATATGCTTTTTCTGATAGCTTACCTTGAAATTCTGTATATGACGGAAATGGAATTGTATTGTATTTTACAATATTTGCTACCATCTCACGTTCTTTGTGGGATAATCCAATAATTTCCGTTGACATTATAATATTGTATGCACAATCCCCTGGAAGTCCCATATTAATGTATTTTCCACAATCATGTAAAATGGCTGAAATTTGAAGTAATAATCGTTCCCTTTTTCCTAATCCATGATACTTTTTCATAGCATCAAATAGTTTACACACACTATCTTCTAAAATCTGAGTATGCCCTTTATTTGTCATATATCGTTTGGCGATTACTCTAGCTGCTGACAAAATGTCTTTGCTAAAATCATGTTCTACACAGATTAACTTCTTTTTTTCTGCATAATCTGCTATAATTCCATCACAAAAGTCTACATTTGGAATCCACATTCGCTCTGCCTTTGCTTCATCCATCATCTTTTTATACATAATAGCAGATGGTAGTATCATTGTTGCATAACCAGCTGGAATATCAAAATAGTCCTCTATTTCCTCAATGCTCATTTTTATAATTTTCTCATAAATGTTTTGAAATTGCTCGGAAGTAATGGAAGTTACTTCTTCTGAATCCTTACGCTTCTTCATTAAATATAATAAACCATCACCAATGCCAATGACATTTTTTATCGATCTATCTTTTAAAAAGAACTTTTTAAATGTATCAATATCGTTATCTACTAATTCTAAAATCAATGCCCTAGAATTTACATCATTTCCTATTCCATGAAGTAATTCTAAAATACGCAAGCTACCTAGACGTATATTTTGTGTTGTTACTAAGGAGCCTTTGTCAAACAAGGAAATTTGAATACTTCCTGCACCTACATCAACAATAGCCGTACCTTCTTCTATCATATTAAAAAAGGATAAATTTTTTCGTGCAATCCCTTTATATAGAAGAAAACGATGTTCTGAATTGCTAATGACACGAACTTCTATTCCAGTTCGTACTTTGATTTGGTCTAATACAATGGTGCTATTACTTGCCTCTCTAATGGCACTTCCTGAATATGCCCTATAATCTTCCACTTGATAGGTCTTCATAATACGGCAGAACCCTTCAATCACACCACAAATTTCATCTAAACTTTCATAACTAATTTTTCCAGTTGTATAAGTTTCTTTTCCTAATGCTAAAATATGTCGCACACAATCAATAGATGTAATCACTTCTTTGTTTATTTCAAAAATTTCTAATTTTAATTCATAAGAACCAATATCTAATACTGCGATTCTAGTTACTGCCATACCCTCACCTCTTTGTTGCATTTTTTTCTTGTATTTTGCATACTTTTTTCCAACTAAAGTTTACTTTAGCTTACTTCTAGTTTGCTTCATTTTACTTCTAGTTTTAAATTTGCTTTTATTTAACTTCTAGTTTACTTCTAGTTTACTTCTAGTTAACTTTTAGTTTACTTTTAGTTAACTTTTGGTTTACTTCTAGTTTGCTATTAGCTTACTGATCATTTGCTTTCTTAGCCTAATTTCTTATTTACTTATTGTGTAATTTTCGTATGCTTATTATATATT
>CAJFOH010000093.1 GCA_904395845.1 uncultured Lachnospiraceae bacterium | reverse complement strand
ATCCATTGTTTGTTGCTTCATAAAATACTATATCCTTTAATTCTGTTGGTAAATATTGTTGCTTCACATAATGATTGTTGTAATCATGGGCATATTTATAACCAATTCCATGTCCTAATTTTAATGCTCCTTTGTAATGAGCATCTTGCAAATATGACGGAATACTAGCTGTTTTGTTGTTTTTTACAATTTCTAACGCTTTATCAATAGCTAAATAAGAAGCATTGCTCTTTGGAGCTGTTGCAACATAAATAACTGCTTGAGCTAATATGATTCTTGCTTCTGGCATACCAATTCTTTCTACTGCTTGGGCTGCTGCTGTTGCCACCACTAATGCTTTTGGGTCTGCATTTCCTACATCTTCAGAAGCACATATCATAATTCTTCTTGCTATGAATTTTATATCTTCGCCTGCATATAACATACGAGCTAAATAATAAATAGCTGCATCTGGGTCAGAACCTCTCATACTTTTTATAAATGCACTAATAGTATCATAGTGATTATCCCCTTCTTTATCATAACGAAGCACCCTTTTTTGAATACACTCTTGTGCCACTTCTAAAGTAATAACAATGTTTCCTTCTGCATTTCTCTCTGTTGTTAACACACCTAACTCAATGGCATTTAATGCATTTCTTGCATCTCCATTTGATATATCACTTAAAAATTCTAATGCTTCTTCTGTAATAGTTGCCTCATAATTTCCCATACCTTTTTCTTTATCTGTAACTGCCCGCAACAAAATTTTCTTTATATCTTCTTTTTCTAATGGTTGTAGTTGAAAAATAATAGAACGGGAAATTAAAGCACTATTTACTTCAAAATAAGGATTTTCAGTTGTTGCTCCAATTAATATTATCGTTCCATCTTCTACAAAGGGTAGTAAATAATCTTGTTGTCCTTTGTTGAAACGGTGAATCTCATCAATAAAAAGAATAGTTTTTTTCCCATACATTCCTAGGGTATCCTTTGCTCTATTCACAACTTCTTCCATATCTTTTTTTCCAGCAACTGTTGCATTTAACTGAGTAAACTCACAACTTGTTGTATTGGCTATTACTTTTGCTAATGTTGTTTTCCCTGTTCCTGGTGGTCCATAAAATATAACAGAACTTAATTTATCTGCCTTGATTGCTCGGTATAATAGTTTGTCTTTCCCAATAATATGTTGCTGTCCGACTACTTCTTCTAATGTTGTAGGTCTAAGCCTAGAAGCAAGTGGAGAATCTTTCTTTTCATTGATTGTTCTCATATATTCAAATAAATCCATTGTATTCGTTTCCTCCATAGTAAATCTTTACTTGTCTATGTATGAAACACCTCCATGGTCTATAAAGGAAAGGAGGTGTATGCTATCTTAATTAATTAATTTATTAATTTATTTATTCCATTATACTATATCTATATACCTATGACTAGGCTAGTTTATAAAAATTTGTTTCTTTTCTTATTATAAACTTTAATCCAACATTAACTCATCTACAGTTACAAATTCATACCCTTGTTCCTGCAACCGATCAATTACAATAAGTGCTGCTTCCACAGAAGTTTCAAAAATATCATGTAATAAAATAATATCTCCATCTTTTACGTTATTTAAAATATGATTTACTACATATTCTGTATTTTGATACTTCCAATCCAATGGATCGATTGTCCACATAACAGGAAACATATCTGCCTGATTCATTTGTTCTTTTCTCCACGCACCAAATGGTGGTCTTATAAATTCTGGTTCATATCCTGTAATCTGTTTAATTATTTCATTGGTTCTTTCTATTTCTTTTACTCCATTTTCATCAGTTTCTTTATCTAGCTCTACATGATTATAGGTGTGATTTCCTATTAAATGTCCTTCTTCATACATTCTAAGAATTAAATCTTCATTTCCAACAATACTTTTTCCTAATACAAAAAATGTAGCCTTCACTCCTCTTTCTTTTAATCCGTCTAACAACTGCTTCGTATAGTTTCCCTCTGGTCCATCATCAAAAGTAATCGCAATACGTTTAATATCTTTTGAAACTTCAGAATTTGTATTTTCTACTCTATTCTTATATTGAAAAACAATAAAAACAAATAGACAAGCAAAAGTAAGTAACAACATTTTTTCTAATTTTCCCATATCATACTCTCATATTTCTTCTATTATTACACTATATGTATATTTATTTCATTTGAGAAGAAAAATCCAATGAAAAAATGGCACTTGGAATTCTCCTATCCAAGTACCATTTCTTTTCTACATATTTTTTATATTAACTCTGTCATTGATATACAAGTTTTTCCATTCTTTCTTAATTAAACAAAGAATGTTCTTTTGTTTCTGGTTGTGTACTTTGCTCTACACTATCTTTATTTGCTAATGTAACATTTACTTTGTATTCTTTAAATGTTCTACCATCGGTTCTTTGAACTGTTAATTCAACAGTTGTTCCTGCTTCATAGTAGGTAATTTCTTCTTGTAAATCTGCAAAACTTCTTACCTTTTCCCCATTAACTTCTGTAATAATATCATAAATTTGTAACTCGGAATCATAAGCTGGTGTTCCTTCAACAATTTTTGATATAAATGCACCTTGTGGATAGTTGTAATTGGTTACATAAGCACTTGGAACATCTCCACCTTGAATTCCAAGCATTCCTCTTTTTTCTTCTGCTACTGGAGTTTTTGCCACTTTATTCATTAACTCATTAATAATACTTTCTGCTGATGTAATAGGAATGGCATACCCAATTCCTTCTACATCTTCATCTGCGTACTTAGCAGCATTAATTCCAATTAATTCACCATTTGTATTAAATAGTCCACCACCACTATTTCCTGGATTAATGGCAGCGTCTGTCTGTAATAATGTTCTTGTAATATTATCATCTACTGTTACTTGACGATTTAATGCACTAATATATCCAACTGTTGTAGATTGACCATATCCTAGTGCATTTCCAATGGCAATAACACCATTTCCTACTTTACAAGCATCTGAATCTCCAATGGTTGCAATTTTAATATTATTTTTTACTTCATCATTTAAATCACTAATCTTTACTGCAATAACTGCTAAATCTGCTTCATCATCAGTTCCTTTAATATAGGCATCAAAGGTTGAATCTCCATAAAATGTTACTGCTATTTTTTGATTGCTAATTGTATAATATTGATTTCCTTCTGCACTTACTACATGGGCATTAGTGACAATTAAAAGTTCTTCATCATTTTCTCCAATAATAACACCAGAACCACTGGCTGTCCCTTGTTGGATTTGTTGACCAAAGAATCCATTGTTTGTTGTATATTCTAAGTTTAAGCTAATAGCAACAACAGATGGCATCACTTCTTCTACCACATCAGATACATCTAATAATACTGCTTGTGCTTGATTGGTTGTTCCAATAGAATTATTTGTACTTTGATTGGAATTTTCTTTATTATCTTCTACTTTGGATAATGTGGTTTGTTCTCCTTTGTTTGTATCTTGTACACTTTCATTTTGTGTATTCTGTTTTGAAAACAAACTATCTTTTCCATTGCCACCAGTTGCCCAAAGACTAGTGCCAATAATTAACACACCTGCTAATATACTTGCAACAACCATACCTACTTTTCCAGATTTGTTTTTCTTTGGTGGCTGATGATTTCCATAGTAATTATTTGGTGGATATCCTTGATTCTGATTTCCATTGTTTGATTGATTATGATTCATACTATAATAATATGGATTTTGTCCATTAAAATTTTTTTGCTTTTCATTATTGTTTCCATCATTATTCATTGAATTATTATAATTTGAATTTCCATTCATTGAATTTGGATTTATTGAATTTTCATTCATTGGATTAGGACTATTAGAATACCCTTTATTTGATTGTTCCATATTCATTTGATTCATTGCTTCTTCTTTATTTGGATTATTTTCTACTGGAATTTCCTCATTATTACCACTTACCATTCCATCTTTGGTATCTTTTTCAAAATTATCTAACATAAAAATCCCTCCTTAGATATTTATTCGTATCTCATTTTTATTATGGATATACTATAACAAGCATTTGTGTATTAATTGTGATTACTTTAAAAATTTTTTATGTTCTAGTGTTCCTTTAAATAATAAGATTTATGCTCTTATATTGTTTCCTATTCTTTCTTGTTTTTACAAATACTAAAAATAATAGAAAGTCGCAAGCCTTTAATATATTATTAAAAACCTACGACTTTTCTCATCTATATCAATATCTAAACCTACTATTTATTCTTCATTTTCTTCTCTATTTTTTTGTTCTATTGTTAAAATAATTTGCTCGATAACATGTTCATATACCTTTTCACCATAAAGTTTAATATTACCTATGGTTACTTCCGGATTATCTCCTTCTTTTGGTATATAACCTAACTCTTCAATAAATAATCCTGATAATGTATCATAATTATCACTAGATAATTTAGTATGAAGCTCGTAGTTTAATTCTTCAATTTTTATTGCACCATTCACTCTGTATGTATAAGTATCAAGTTTAGAAATCAAAGGAACGCTTACTTCTAATTCATCTTCAATCTCCCCTACCACTTCTTCTACTAAGTCTTCAATGGTAACAATTCCTGAAAAACCACCATATTCATCAATAACAATAGCCATTCTTTTTTTCTCTTTTTTCATTTCTATAAAAAGTTCATCTACATTTTTTGTTTCTGGTATGAAATATACAGAATGTAAAATATCTTGAATCTTTACTTGCTCAATTGGCTTTTTACGAGAAATCTTCATAATATCTTTCATCTTAATCATACCAACAATTTGATCGATGGTTTCTTCATACACTGGAATCCTTGAATATGGAGTTTCTAAAAGTTCATCAATACAATCTGCTAACGATTGATTTACTTCTATGGCAACTACATCTTTTCTTGGAACCATAACAGAACGTACTATCTTATCGTCAAATGAAAATATAGAATGAATCATATCTTTTTCTATTTCATTAAATACACCATTTTCACTACCAACTTCTAATAGTGCCTTAATTTCTTCCTCAGAAACTGCCTCTTCCAAACGGTCATTTTTCATACCTAATATTTTTAAGCATAAATTGGTAGAACCTGATAAAAGGGCAATAAATGGTGACATAATTTTTGATATCATATAAATTGGTCTTACTGTAAAAAGGCTAAATGCTTCTGCTTTTTGTAAGGCAATTCTTTTTGGTACCAACTCACCAAATACTAACGTAAAATAAGATAGTATAATAGTTACTACAACTACAGATATGGTATTACTAAATGGTATATGGAATTGTGCCAAATACCCACCTAATACTTGTGAAATACCTGTTGCTGCTGACGCACTTGAGAAGAATCCTGCAAATGTAATCGCTACTTGTATCGTTGATAAAAACTTTGTTGAATCATCTGATAAGCGCTGAATAAGTTTTGCATTTTTGTTTCCTTCTTCTGCAAGCATACGAATTTTATTTTTGTTTACAGATACTACTGCCATCTCTGCTCCTGCAAAGAATGCATTGACTAGTGTTAAAAACACTAAAAATAAAATTTGAAATAAAATTTGTTCCCCGTCTGGGTCCATGGTATAAAACCTCCTAAAATATATTTTTCACTGTTCCAATGGGAATCACTTTCTCATTGGAACGAAATGAATCTCGTATAGTCTATCATATCTAATACAATTACACAATGTATTTTTTATTTATTTATACAATCTTAATACTTTTAATGTACTCCAGATATATCTTCAATGTATTTACTAATCTCTTGTACCTTTTTACTTGGTACATAGTTTTCTTTTCCATATAGGAAATTATGAAGTTCTGTTACACATGTTTCTAGTGTTTTTGGAACAAGAGGCCAATCACTTTTGCCTGGTAACACTATATTACCAACCTTCTTTTCTGTTACATATTGACTTGGAAATCCAGTCTGCCCTGTAATTTGATAAGAATTAATATGGCTAGCCATTTCTAAAATTTCTGGTTGACTTAAACTAGAAGTAATATTTGGCAATATCTCCTTTACAATTTCAATTAATGTTCCCAATTGGGCATTTTTTGCTTTTACAAGCATTTTTTCAATTACTTCTCGCTGTCTTTGTGTTCTTCCTACGTCACTATCAATATAACGAATTCTACTATATGCCACTGTTTGAACACCATCTAATACATAGGTACCAGGTTCTTGAATCTGTGTACTAGCAAGTCCTGTTGCATTTACTACATTAGTGATATATCCATTTAACTTTCCTTTTGTTAGGATTTCATCTGTAATTTCAACTTCAATTCCTCCTAACATATCTACTGCACGGGCAACTGCTGACCAATTAATAATCACATATTCATCAATCATAATATCCAAATTCATATTTAACATACTAAGTACATCTGTCATATTTCCATATACTGTTAATGCACTATTTGCCTTATTATACGACTTTCCATTTGGCATAAGCAAATACGTATCTCGATAAATTGACACCATCTTTACTTCTTTTGTCTTGTTATCAATACTGCAAATAATCATTACATCAGTATTGGTTCCCTCTTCATCCACACCTAACACTGCAATGTTTGTATATCCTTCCAATACTTCCTCATAGTTATTATTTTCTCCACTTTCTACTTGACCACCTTCATTGGTTTGGTTTTCAAAGCTTGGACGATACAAAGAATCTTTATCCACACTTTCATAACGATAACTTCCAATTAAACCAACACCATATGATACAGCTCCTAATAGTAATAATAAAACTACTTCAAAAGAAAGTAACACAATCCACTTTCTTCTTTTTGCTACACTTGTTTTTTTCTTTCTTCTACTTTTTATAGCACCTGCCATAATTATTTTTATCCTCCATCTTACATTATAGTTCCATAGGATATCTCTCCATAGAAAGTCTTTTTCAATAGAAATTTCATTTCATAGAAACTGCTTTCCATAGAATTTACCTTTCATAAAAATTTCATTTCATAGAAAATTCTTTTCATAGAACTATTATTTCATAGTATGATTCCAAACCTATTATTTACAAAATATAAGTTTATCCTTAGCTTTTTCATATTGTATCTTTCTTCTTTCACTGTATGTCCTAATAAGCGTTTTTATTAATAAAACCTTTAAAAACAGTTAAAATCAATATTTTTATATCAAATCCCACGGTCCAGTTTTCAATATAATACAAGTCATGGTCGATACGCTTTCGTATGGACGTATCTCCTCGATATCCATTTACTTGAGCCCAACCAGTCATTCCTGGTCGAACTTGATGTTTTACCATATAACGTGGAATTTCTTCTTTAAACTTTTCTACAAAAAATGGTCGTTCTGGTCTTGGACCAACTAAACTCATATCTCCTTTTAATACGTTAAATAATTGTGGTAATTCATCAATGCTTGTACTACGAATAAATCTTCCAATTGGAGTGACTCTAGGGTCACCTGGAGTTGTCCACTTTCCTGCCTCTTCTTGAGGTTTTTGCACTGCCATAGAACGAAATTTATACATCATAAATGGCTTATTATGAAGCCCCACTCTTTCCTGTTTATAAATAAGTGGACCTTTAGAACCAATTTTGATTGCAATGGCAGTAATTATCATTACTGGTGAAAATAAAATAAGAGCCAGCAATGAACCTATAATATCCATTGTCCGTTTTATAATAATATTAATGCCAAATGTTAGTGGTACATGACGAATATGTATCACTGGAATTCCTAATAAATCTTCTGTATATGGTTTTGTTGGGATAATATTATTATAATCTGGAATAAATTTGGTATGGACCCCTGATTTTTCACAAGTATTTACAATTTCTTCTAAACGCTCGTACTTTTTTAAACTTAATGTAATAATAATTTCATCTAAACGATTGTAGGAAAGAATTTCTGCTAAGTTATCAATGACTCCTATTACAGGAATTCCTTTATATGTTTTTCCATATTCTTCCTCATCATCTAATATTCCTCGAATTTTATATCCCCATTGAGGGTTAGCATTGACTTTATCAATAAAATTCTCAGCCGCCCTACTATATCCTACTAATAAAATATGCTTTTGATTAAATCCTCGTTTTCTTGCTCCACGTAAAATAATTCGTAACAAATTTCTTTCCACAATAAAAAATACTGTGTTTAAGGAGTAAAAAAGAATTAATAACATTCTTGAAAAATTCACTTCACCAAGCAAATACAATGCT
>CAJFOH010000092.1 GCA_904395845.1 uncultured Lachnospiraceae bacterium | reverse complement strand
CAAGAGAAATGGAAGCCTTAGGTGTAGAAGTAAAACTTCGTACAAAAGTAACATCTCTAATGGTAGAAGATGGAACTTGTGTAGGAGTAGTATTAGAAGATGGAAAAAAGGTGTATGCAGATGATGTTATTGTGTGTACGGGTGGATTGTCCTATCATACCACAGGTTCCACAGGCGATGGATATACATTTGCAGAAAACTGTGGACATACGATTACAGAACTTTCCCCAGCTCTTGTACCATTTAATACAAAAGAGGAATGGGCAAGACAATTACAAGGACTTTCTTTAAAAAATATAAGCGTTCAAATGAAGCAAGGAAAGAAAGTGTTGTATGAATCCTTTGGCGAAATGTTATTTACCCATTATGGAGTAAGTGGACCAGCAATTTTAAGTGGTAGCAGTGTGGTAGCAAAAAAAATAAAAAAAGAACCAATCCAGTTAATCATTGATTTAAAGCCAGCATTAACAGAAGAACAGTTAGATGCAAGAATGTTACGAGAATTTGATGAATTTAAGAACAAACAATTTAAAAATTCATTGGTACATCTATATCCGTCAAAGTTAATTCCAGTTATCATTGAGTTAAGTGGAATAAATCCAGAGAAAAAAGTCAATGAAATATCAAAAGAAGAACGATTAACACTTGTTCATCTAACTAAAAATTTGGTGTTGACCTTGCATAGTCTAAGAGATTATAATGAAGCTATTATTACACAAGGTGGAATTAGTGTAAAGGAAATAAATCCAACGACTATGGAATCTAAGTTAGTATCTCACTTATATTTTGCAGGAGAAGTGTTAGACTTAGATGCATTTACTGGTGGTTATAATTTACAAATTGCCTGGTCAACAGGATATGCGGCAGGAAATAACTTGTGTTAATACAACAACTAGAAAAATTGAAATAGTAAGGGGCTAAAAAAATGGCATTTAACATAGCTATTGATGGACCAGCAGGAGCTGGAAAAAGTACAATCGCAAAACAAATTGCAAAAAAATTATCTTTCTTATATGTAGATACTGGTGCAATGTATCGCTCCATTGCATTGTATATGATGCGAAATCAAGTTGATATTTATAATGAAGAAGCCGTTTCTCTTGTATGTGACAACATTCATATTGGTATTCAATATGAAGGAGAAGAACAGCAAGTATATTTAAATGATGAAAATGTTACAAGTTTTATTCGTGCAGAAGAAGTAGGAGTGGTAGCATCTGTAGTATCTGCTTATACAAAGGTGAGAGAAACCCTGTTAAAATTACAACAAACGTTGGCACACTCTAATAATGTTATTATGGACGGACGTGATATTGGAACTTGCGTTTTACCAAATGCAGATTTAAAAATTTATTTAACAGCAGATGCAAGAGTTCGTGCTAACCGTAGATATTTAGAATTACAAAAAAAAGGACAAGATTGTAATATTGATGAAATAGAAAAAGACATTATTGATAGGGATTATAGAGATATGACAAGAGAAATTTCTCCACTACAACAGGCAGAAGATGCAGTGGTAGTAAACACATCAAATATGAATATTGAAGAAGTAGTAAATCATATTATTACACTTGTCAAAGAAAAATACAAACAATAGAAAAGAGGAATAGTTTGAAACAGATTATTGTTGCAAAATCAGCTGGATTTTGCTTTGGTGTAAAACGAGCAGTAGAAAAGGTATATGAACAAGTGGAAAATAACAAAGGCCAAGCCATTTATACCTTTGGACCTATTATTCATAATGAAGAAGTAGTAAAAGATTTAGAGCAAAAAGGCGTAACCGTTATTGAAACAGAGGAAGAACTAAAACAATTAAAAGAAGGAATTGTAATTATTCGTTCCCATGGAGTAGCAAAGCATATTTATGAAGTGTTAGAAGAAAATAATATTACCATTGTAGATGCTACTTGTCCGTTTGTTCGAAAAATTCATACCATTGTAGAAAAAGAAAGTGAAGATGGTAGAGAAATTATCATTATAGGAAATAAAAAGCATCCAGAAGTGCAAGGAATTATTGGCTGGAGTAAGACACCAGCAATTGTAATTGAAACGTTAGAAGAAGTAGAAGTGTTGCCAGTTTCACATGAAAAAAAGGTATGTATTGTTTCACAGACCACATTTAATTACAAGAAATTTCAAGTTTTAGTTGAAAATATTGAGAAAAAAGGTTATGATATAAATGTTGTAAATACGATTTGCAATGCGACTCAAGAAAGACAAGTAGAAGCAAAAGAAATTGCAAGTCAAGTAGATGCTATGTTAGTCATTGGAGGCAAGCATAGTTCAAATACTCAAAAATTATTTGAGATTTGTAAAAATGAATGTAAAAATACTTACTATTTGCAAACCCTAAAAGATTTGAACCCAGATTGGGTGAAAGATAAAAAAACAGTAGGTATTACAGCAGGGGCATCTACCCCTAATAATATTATAGAGGAGGTTCAAACCAATGTCTGAATTAAGTTTTGAACAATTATTAGAAGAGTCTTTAAAGACTATTAGCACAGGTGAAGTAGTAACAGGAAAGGTAATCGCTGTGAAAGAAGATGAAATCATCTTAAATATAGGTTACAAGCATGATGGTGTTATTACAAGAAATGAATACACAAATACACCAAATGTAGATTTAAGAGAATTAGTAAAAGAAGGCGATGAAATCGAAGCAAAGATTATTAAGGTAAACGATGGCGAAGGACAAGTTCAATTATCTTATAAGCGTCTTCAAGCAGAAAAAGGAAGCAAAGTATTAGAAGAAGCATTTAATAATCAAACAGTATTAAAGGCAACTGTTGCTCAAGTATTATCTGGTGGATTAAGTGTAATCGTAGATGATACAAGAGTATTTATTCCAGCAAGTTTAGTATCCGATACTTATGAAAAGAATTTAGAAAAATATGCTGGTCAAGAAGTAGAATTTGTAATTACAGAATTCAATCCAAAGAGAAGAAGAGTTATTGGTGATTGCAAGCAATTAATCGTAGCTAAGAAGAAGAAAATGCAAGAAGAGTTATTTGCAACACTTGCAGTAGGACAAAAGGTATCTGGTACTGTTAAGAATGTAACAGATTTTGGTGCATTTATTGATTTAGGTGGTGCAGATGGATTACTTCACATTTCTGAAATGTCTTGGGGTAGAGTAGAAAATCCTAAGAAAGTATTTAAAACAGGTGATGTTGTTGAAGTATTAGTAAAAGATATTGAAGGAACAAAGATTGCACTTAGCTTAAAGTTCCCAGAAACAAATCCATGGGCAAACGCAGCAGAAAAGTATGCAGTAGGTAATGTAGTAACAGGTGTTGTTGCTCGTATGACAGACTTTGGTGCATTTGTTGAATTAGAAAATGGAGTAGACGCATTATTACACGTTTCTCAAATTTCAAAGGAACACGTAGAAAAGCCATCTGATGTATTAAAGATTGGTGAAGAAATTACAGCTAAAGTTGTTGACTTTAATGAAGAAGAAAAGAAAATTAGCTTAAGTGTAAAAGCATTAGCAGTAGAAGAAGCTTCTGAAGAAGTAGCTGAAGAAACTACAGAAGAATGAGTAAATGTTAAAATTCATTTATAACTTATATTTTTTAAGTAGTAAATGATAAAAAGAATATAACATAATAGGTAAGAGTACTATTTTTCTTTCATGGGAATATCTCATAAAGAGGAAGGTACTCTTTCTTATTTTATAAAAAATAAAACGATAGAATAGATAAATGGATAAAAGACAAAGACATAGTTTTATAAAAGTATGAATATGATTGAGAAAAGAAAATGTAGGAAATAATAGAAAAACAATAAAATCCCTTGAAAAAAAATAATTTCAATGTCATAATAAGGGAAATGTAAATTACTAAGAAAAGTAGGGAGGCTCCCATGAAAATAAAAGAGTTACTAAAAGAAATAGAATTTCAATGTTTGCAAGGAAATTTAGAAGAAGAAATTACAGGATTTTGTCAAGATAATCGAAGTGTGGAAAAAGGAGATTTGTTTGTATGTATAGCTGGTGCAAGATTTGACACACACAATTGTATTGAT
Source organism: uncultured Lachnospiraceae bacterium (assembly GCA_904395845.1). Classification (GTDB taxonomy): domain Bacteria; phylum Bacillota; class Clostridia; order Lachnospirales; family Lachnospiraceae; genus Fimimorpha. The sequence continues at coordinate 9,415 of CAJFOH010000092.1, read as the reverse complement.
GATATTGCAAAAAAAGGTGCAAAGCTAATTGTAGTAGAACGAAAGGTAACAACAGAAGTAGAAGGAGTAACCATTGTGTTAGTTTCAGATACAAGACGTGTACTTCCACTTATTGCAGCAGCTTATTATGGACATCCAGCAGACAAGCTAACTACCATTGGAGTAACTGGATCTAAGGGAAAAACAACTACGACTCATATGCTAGCAGATATGTTACGAAGTGCAGGGTATAAAGTTGGTACTATTGGTACAAACGGAGCAATTTTTGGAGATAATATATTTGAATTGAATAACTCAACTCCAGACCCACAACAAATCCAAATGTATTTATCAATGATGGTAAAAGCAGGATGTACTCATGCAGTTATTGAAGTTTCTTCCCAAGGAATGAAACAACATCGAGTAGATGGCTTTACCTTTGATTATAGCATTTTTACTAACATTTCTACTGGTGACCATATTGGCCCAAATGAACACAAAGATTTTGAAGAATATTTATATTGTAAAGCAATGTTATTAGAACATAGTAAGTTAGGATTTGTCAATATGGACGATGAACATTGCAAAGATTTGCTAAAGTATATTACAAAGCCAGTGAAGTTTTTTGGAGAAAACAAAGTTGCAAATATTGTAATTAGTAATGTAAAAAAAGTATTTGAACATGGACAACCTGGTATTGTATTTGAAACATCAAACGAGCTAAAGGGAACATTTTATGTTAACTTACCAGGGGAGTTTAATAGTAAAAATGCATTAGCAGCCATTAGTGTAGCCAATGAAATAGGTGTATCCATAGAGGAAATCAATGATGCTCTAGGTCACATGAATATTAAAGGTAGACTTGATATGGTATATCGTTCTCCAAAATTTTCTGTTTGTGTAGATTTTGCACATAATGGATTTAGTACGAGAAATTTATTGGTGGCATTAAGAGAATACAAACCAAAACGTTTGGTATGTGTTTTTGGTGCTGATGGAAACCGCTCCAAGCATAGACGTTACGAAATGGGAGAGGCAAGTGGGAACTTAGCTGATTTAAGCATTATTACAGCAGGACATAATCGTTTTGAGAGTTTTGAGGATATTTTAAAAGACATTCATGTAGGGATGGATAAGACAACAGGTTCCTATCTTGTTATTCCAAATCGAAAAGAAGCCATTAAATATGCTATTGAACACGCAGAAGAAGGCGATTTAATCACTATTATTGGATTAGGACATGAAACTTATCAAGAAGAAAATGGGATAAAGTATCCACACAGTGATACAGAGTATGTAAAGCAAGTGATAAAAGATTTAGGATTATAATTGAAAAATAAAAGAAATAAAAAGTACATGTTGGTTTAAATAAAAACACAATATGTACTTTTTGTTTTTGAGGGAAATTGTATAGTTTAAATATAAATAATAATTGACAAATAATATTATACGGTATATAATATCACCATATATTATATAGCATATAATATTATAATATAAAAAATATAATTTTACCTATATGATAGGAGAATGTTATATAGTACATGTAAATTTAGAAATAATAGCAAAAAATGAAAGAAACAGACCAAGTAGAGAGGAGGAAACCTATGGTATTTAATACAGGGGCAGCTTTATTAGATGGAATTGTATTAGCAGTTATTTCAAAAGATGAAGAAGGAACGTATGGATATCGAATTACTCAAGAAGTTCGAGAAATCTTAGATGTATCAGAATCAACTCTTTATCCAGTACTAAGACGATTGCAAAAAGACGGCTGTTTGGATATATATGACAAGGCTTATGCAGGTAGAAATCGAAGATATTATAAGTTGACAAAAAAAGGAAGCACTAAGTTACAACTTTATGCATTAGAATGGCAGGAGTATTCAAAAAAAATTTCTAATATATTTGATGAAGTAATTATATAAATATGGCGATTGTTAGAGAAATATTTTTTGATATAAAAAAGTAATTTACTAGGATAATTTGTAAATACATTGTTATTGATAGAGTCAATATCCCTTAGTAGTAATAACTAATAAAATAAAGAAAGGAGATAACATATCATTTTTGATATGCAAGGAAATGTATGAATAAAGAGCAATTTATGAATCAATTGGAATCTTTATTAAAAGATATTCCACAAGATGAGCGGGCAGATGCATTACAATATTATGAAAATTATTTTGAAGAATCAGGAAAGGCAGAAGAAGAAGTTATTCAAGCATTAGGAAGCCCTGGCATAGTGGCACAAAAAATTCGAGAAAATATAACTTCTTGTAGTGGAACATACAAAGTTGAAATAGAAGATACAATAAATGAAAATCAGTCTGAAACAAGTAATTATAAAAATACACAACAAAAGAATAATTCTGGAATAGGTCAGGAAGGGAAATGGTTAAAAATCATAGGTATTATCTTTCTTGCAATATTTGTAGCACCAATTGTAATTCCTATTTTAGCTTCTGTTGTCATTGTTATAGTATCCATTCTATTTTCTGTGGTAGTAACATTAATATCTTTAATACTTTCTTCTTATTTCGTAGGAGTTATTTCTATAATATTAGGAATATTACGATTATTTATGTTACCATCAGTGGGAATTTTCTTTTTAGGAATTGGATTGATAGGAATTTCAGTAGGGATTTTATGTACCATTTTATTTAAAAAATTAATCTTCTATCTCAGTAAAAAGGTAGTACCAAATTTATACCAAGGAGTTAAAAAAATAGTAATCACATTGTATCAGAAAGGGAGGGCAATACTATGAAAAAGAAAAATAAGCTAGTACTGATTTGTGTAAGTTTATTATTCATAGGAGCTGGTCTTATTGTATTAGGTCTGGGTATGGGAGCATATCGTCATAAGAATCAGTGGTATTTTAGCTTTTACCAAATGGAAAGTTTTGAAAAAACCTACGAAAATATTTCTAATTTAGAGTTCGATTTTGAAACTAGCGAAGTTATTATACAAGAAGGCGAAGAATTTCATATTCAGGCAGAAAATGTAGCTAAAAATTTTTTATCTTACCAAAATGGAAGTACTTGGATTATTAAAGAAAAATCACCTAATTTCATTGGAGTATGTATCAATGGAATAGCAGGGAATGGAGGAAAGGTTATTATTACAACACCAAAGGATGTAACCATACAACACGCCAAAATCGAAATGGACACAGGAGTGTTAACGATGAATCATTTTCATGGAAATGTTGTAGATGTAAGTAGTGATGTAGGGAAGATAGAATTAAATACAATAAGTGCAAATACCCTAGAGCTTGATGTAGAAACTGGTAGTATCCAAGTGTATGATGCTAACATAGGAAATGGAAGTTTTGATACAGATGTAGGAAATTTGTATTTTGAAGGAATGATTAAAGGAAACTACCAGGTGAACGTAGATGTTGGGAGCGCTAAGTTAATACTAGAAAATTCCTATGAAGATTTTAATTATGATGTTGATGTGGATATGGGAAACGTTGTTGTAGGTGATAGAGATGGTTCTTTATTTAGTACGAAGCAAAGAATTGATAATGGTGCAACAAAGTTAGCAACATTAGATTGTGATATGGGAAATATTACAATTTCATTCCAAAAATAATTGTATAAAAATATTTACAACGATTTTACAAAAAAAGCAAGCCTATTTTACGAAAATTTGTTATACTAAAAAGGAAACAAATAAAAAATGTGTAAGAAAAGGTAAGGATGATACGTATGGCGAAAGATATGGAGCGAATATATGTAGTAGAAGATGATGATAATATTAGAAATCTAGTTGAGATTGCATTAAAAGGATATGGATATCAGGTAGAAGCATTTGAAACAGCAGAGGAATGTTTTGCTGTTGTAAAAGAACAATTACCAGATGTCTTTGTATTTGATTGGATGTTACCAGGAATGGATGGGATTAGTGCAATTAAGCAATTAAGAAGTAACGTAGAAACCCAAGATATTCCAATCTTAGTATTAACAGCAAAGGATAAAGAAATTGACAAAGTAATTGGTTTAGATGAAGGAGCGGATGACTATATGACAAAACCATTTGGAATAATGGAATTTACAGCTCGAATTCGCTCCTTATTACGTCGTGTAAAACCAAAAGAAAATGGTAAAAAGCAAATTCCAAATAGCAATATTTCTATTAATAAGGAAACAAGAGAAGTATATTGCAAAGGTGAATTAGTAGAATTAACATATAAGGAATTTGAATTATTATCTTACTTAATGGAAAATAGCAATCGGATTGTTGAGAGAGATGAACTTTTAAATCGTATCTGGGGGTATGATTATGATGGAGAAACTCGTACTCTGGATATGCACATTCGAACATTAAGACAAAAGTTAGGGGAAGAGGGAAGTGAATCTATCAAAACCGTTCGAGGAGTCGGTTATCGATTTATTCGTATGGAGGAAAAACATTGAAAGAATCCATAGTTTCCAAATTTTTAACAATAGCAATCATTGGTGTATTAGTAACTGCATTTCTTAGCTTTTTAGCAATGGAAATAAGTTCTACAAAAAATGAAAAACAAGAAATGATTGTTCAAGTACAACTAATAAAAGATGTGATAAATAATATAGAAGCTTCTAATATAGAAACTTCTAGTATAGAGAATTCCAATGTAGAAACTTCTAATATAGGGGATTCTAGTGTGAAAAAACAATTAGACACACTAAAAGAAAAATTCTCATACATAGGAAATATAACCATTCTACCTAACAATCAAACGATTACTTTACCAAATAGTGAAGAGGATATTACGTTATCAACAAAAGAAATGGAAATGCTAAAAGATGGTATAGTAGTGTATCGTCAAAAAATGTCTGATAAGTTTTTAGGAAGGCATTTGTATGCAATGGTACAAGGTAATGATAATGAAATAATAATACTTGATAAAACAAATTATCTTTTTAGCAACGAGATTCATGGATTTGTAATAGCAATACTTATAAGCTTGCTTATCATTGGAGGAATTGGGTGGAGATTAGCCAATAAATTTAGTGTATCGTTAGAAAAACCATTAAAGCAATTAGCCATTGAGATGACAAAATTTATGGAGAATAAATTGGAGTTTTATTCTGTAAAAAGCAAATACAAAGAATTAAATTTAATTGTAGATGCAGCAGAAAAAATGGCAGACAATGTTACTAAGTATGTAGAAAAGCTAGAAGTGGAAAAAAAGGTTCGACAAGAGTTTTTTAGCAATGCTTCCCATGAATTAAAAACCCCTATTACATCAGTAAAAGGGTACACCGAGTTATTGCAAAATGGATTTGCAAAAGATGAAAGGATGCAAGCAGATTTTTTAAGTCGAATTGAAAAAGAAACGGACAATATGACAAATCTTATTAATGACATTTTAATGATTTCAAAATTAGAAACAAAAGAAGCGACTGAAACAATGGCAGAGGTAAAAATTTCCCTTGTCATACAAGATATCATTAGTGCATTAACGCCTTTAGCTAACAAATTAGAAGTAACAATAGATTCAGATTGTAGTAATTTTGTTATAGAAGCAAGCATACAACAAATGAATCAACTCATTGGAAATTTAATTAGCAATGCAATAAAATATAATAAGCCAGGTGGAATCGTATGGATTCGTGCTTATGCAGAAACAGATACTATGGTACTCATTGTGGAAGATAATGGAATGGGAATTGAGGAAGAGTCCAAAAGCCGTGTTTTTGAACGTTTTTACAGAGTTGACAAAGGTAGAAATAAAAAAAGTGGTGGTACAGGACTTGGTTTAGCAATTGTAAAACATATTGTGCAATATTATGATGGTACGATTACGTTAGACAGTACACTTGGAGTAGGAACAAAATTTACAGTACGATTACCATTAAGAAGAAGTAACACCAAGTCATGAGTAAGGGAAATAGTGGAGTATAGCAAAGCAATGCATATCATAGAAATAGTATAGCATAGCAATGCATAGCATAGAAAAGTATAGCATAGCAATGAATATCATAGCATAGCAATGAATATCATAGCAAAGCAATGCATATCATAGTATGTGCTTTAATAAAAGATAAACATTTATTGGATTGTTGTGTATTCAAAAGAAAAATGATTGAGAGAACTAGTAAAACATAGTATAATAGGTAAAAAATGAAAAGAGGAAATCAATATGAATACAATGAAATATGTGATTAATCAGTTAGAGCAACTTGTAAATTGTCCAAGTCCAACAGGATATACAAAAAGAGCAGCAAACTATATAATAGAAGAAGTAAAGAGATTAGGTTTTGATGTAGAACAAAACCAAAAAGGTGGAATTATTGTTACGGTAAAAGGAAAGGAAGAAACAGTAATAGGTATAGCAGCTCATTTAGATACCCTTGGAGCTATGGTACGTTCTATTAGTGGAGATGGAATGTTAAATATTGTCTCAATTGGTGGTTTTATGATGGAATCCATAGAAGGTTCTTATTGTACCATACATACAAGAAGTGGAAAGGATTATACAGGTACTATTTTAACAAAGCATCCATCAGTACATACCTATGATGATGCTAGAACAATGGAACGAAACCCAAGAAATATGGAAGTTCGTATTGATGAATTAGTAACAAGTAAAGATGAAGTAGAAAAACTTGGTATCTCTGCTGGTGACTATATCAGTTTTGCTCCTAATTTTGTTTATACTCCAAGTGGATTTATAAAATCAAGACATTTAGATGATAAAGCCTCTGTGGCAGTATTATTAGGACTTTTAAAAGAAATTAAAGATGGTAATGTAATTCCAGAAAAAACTTTAAAAATTATTATTAGTAATTATGAAGAAGTAGGTCATGGTGCTAGTTACTTGCCACAAGATATTACAGAATTTTTAGCAGTTGATATGGGAGCAATTGGAGATGATTTGACAGGAGATGAAACAAAAGTTTCTATTTGTGCATTGGATTCTTCAGGCCCATACGATTATGATATGACAACACAATTAATTGAGCTTGCAAAAGAACATAATATTGGTTATGCCGTTGATATTTTTCCACACTATGGTTCTGATGCTTCTGCAGCTTTAAGAGGTGGAAATAACATAAAAGCAGCATTAATCGGTCAAGGAGTTCATGCATCTCATGGAATGGAGAGAACGCATGAAAAGGGAATGGAAAATACATTAAAACTTATTTGTGCGTATGTGCAAAAATAGGAGATAGAAAGATATTATAGTATTGAACTACAGAATTTTATATAAATTATAGATTCAACTAGTCATCAGAATGGTAAATCTAGACTTTTGAAATATAGTAATTTTAGATAGAAAAAATAATATAGATTAAAAAACTTGAATTAAAATTTGAAGGAAAAAGAAGCTATTGTATCAGGCATGATATTCACGAAAAGATACAATAGCTTTTTGTTTATAATCATACATACTTTTGTAGCTTAGAAGGTTAAAAAAATATTTATTCTTGTATTTTTTGATATAAAAAGTTTTATAGGTAAAAAACTTGGATTTCACCACAAGCGATTTTTTCACCAGAGTTACCAGATGGTTGACTATGAAAATCATCTGGCATATGGTGAAGAATAATGGTATGACCAACAACCATTTCAGGTGTAAATTGGTTAGAATAAAAGACAGAAAATGCATAGCCATTATTACCTAATAAGGAAGGGAGATCTCCAACGTGCTGTGGGTGAATACAGTTATTGGGATTTAAATGACCACTTACAAAAGGAAAAAACTCTTTTTTACTAATACTTTCTGCTGTATTCTTACAAGACATACCTTCATGAATGTGAAAACCAAAAAAACGAGAACTACAAATATCTGACTGATAGGGCAATCCATTTACAGTTACACATACAAGGGAACCTTTTTGCATAGAGTAAAAATATACATTACCGTAAATATTAGGATAAGAAGCACTCCCATACATAGTCGCATATGCATCTGGAGTAGCCTGTGAAAGATAATGAAAATATTGTTGTAAATGAAAATCCATACTTAGTTACACTTCTTGTCAAATTCAGGATTGATAGCATAGAAGTTTTTACTATCTAATCGTTCTTGTGCAATGCGAAGTGCTTCCCCAAAACGTTGGTAATGAACAATTTCACGTTCACGCAAGAATCGAATTGGATCACAAATTTCAGGATCATCAATCAGTCTTAAAATATTATCATACGTTGTTCTAGCTTTTTGTTCAGCAGCTAAGTCTTCCATTAAATCAGTAATTACATCGCCTTTTGATTGAAATACAGTAGCGGTAAAAGGTGTTCCACTAGCAGCTTGAGGCCATAATGCAGTAGTATGGTCTACATAATATTTATCAAATCCAGATTTTTTAATTTCTTCCATGGAAAGATTTTTTGTAAGCTGATATACGATAGCACAAATCATTTCCATGTGGGCTAGTTCTTCTGTTCCAATATCAGTTAGTAGTCCAGCACATTCTTTGTATGGCATTGTGTATCGTTGAGATAAATATCTCATAGATGCAGCTAATTCACCATCTGGTCCCCCAAATTGTGTAATAATAATTTGTGCAATCGCTGGATTTGGTTGAGAAATTTTTACAGGATATTGTAATCTTTTTTCATAATTCCACATTAGCAGTCTCCTTCCCATGGCCATGGCTCATTAATCCATTGCCAATAATCATAAGATTTAACATGTTCAACAAGTAAAGGTCCACATTCTTTTTCATATTCTTCAACAGCATTCATTCGCATGTCTACAAACAAATGGTACTTTTTTAAGGCCTCTTGATCGCAAGGATGGGTGTCGAGAAATAGTTTTACCTCATCTAAAGCAAAGCTAGCAACATCTACATTATGTCTTAATTTAGAACGCTTCATTAATTACACCTCCTAGCACACATTCCCACAGTAAATGGGAAGTCTAAATCTTTAAAAATAGTACCCACTTGTAGTCCCTTTTCTAATTCAAATAAATTTTCGAATTTTTGCCAAGGAATATATGCCATTGCGAGAGGAAAGTTGCCTTTCTCAAGACAAGTAGACATTTTATTATTGGAAGTAGTACAATCACAAGTTACATTTGAAGTATATTCTGATTGGAAATTGTTTTTTATTGCAGTAGTAGGACGAGTTTGATAGTTAGCAGAAGAACGATAACGTGATACGTTAGTATGACGTGAATGTTCAAAACGACGTTGATTATTATAACAATCCATAAAATCTCCTTTCTAAAATAGCTTTATAGTAGTAATTTATGAATAAAGGAAATAAATGTGAATGGAAATTAAAAAAAAGACAAGGTAGGATAATAAAAAGATCATAAAATGAAATAAAAAATAGAAGTATTAGTAAAAGCACGTAGTAAAAAATATTGTTGGATATAAATCGGTTGAAAACCTATGCAACATTTTAGAGGAAGTTCTTAAACATTAAAATTTTTTAAGAGGTAACATTGAAAAGGGGAAAAGAAAACTTTTTTATGCGATTGTGGTGATTT
>CAJFOH010000091.1 GCA_904395845.1 uncultured Lachnospiraceae bacterium | reverse complement strand
TGTTGTTATTGTGTGTTGCTTTTCCTTAGCGACAAAAAGTAGTATATCCTAAACCAAACCATTTGTCAACTACTTTTCAAAACTTTTTTAAAAAATTTATAGGTTTTCTTATATTTTATGTTTTTTAGCGATTATAAAACAAACAAAACATATTATAACTGTTCCTCATAATACGAAAAAATCCTTGCAAAACCTATAATGTAACATACTTCTTTTTAAAAATACTTACCCCATCCCTACGACAATCTCATGAATGTTTATATTTTATTGAAACGCATATTTTCATTATTTTTAATCAAATTTCATCCTAGATTTTCTAAAAAATCAACAATTTATAAGTATTTTGGCTCTAAAATTGAATTGTTAACAAAAAGTTCATTCATGGGATTTACCTGCCCAAGCCCTACAATGTAACTTATCTTACCTATCTTATCTTCCAAATTTTATTCTTTTAGTTCCATTCCTATACGACCAATCTTCTATGGATTAGTAACACAACATTTCACTTTGATTATGACTCATTAATGAAAACATTTTTTCTTTTACTTCTTAAGCTTGTTGTTAGTCATAAGAAACTACTCTATAGTTTATTTTTCATAACACTAAAAAAGTAGATTTCTTATGACTTTATCTATGACTAACTATAAAATATTAGATATAAAACTTAGCTTTTATTTTCTAACTCTATCGTTCTATTTTTGCTTATACTTACTTAAAAATAGCTCTAGCTTATTCATTGCCTCTTCTAACTGTTCTATTCTAGGTAAATATACAACACGAAAATGATCAGGTTCATTCCAATTAAACCCTCTACCATGAACCAGTAACACTTTTTGTTCCCTTAAGAAATCCAATACAAATTTTTCATCATCTGTAATATGATACCTATCTGTATCAATTTTAGGAAAAATGTAAAATGCTGCTTTTGGTTTTACTGCATGAATTCCTGGTATATTATTTAGAGCTTTATATATAAATTCCCTTTGTTCATAAATTCTACCACCAGGTAATAACAATTCGTCTGCACTTTGAATGCCTCCTAATGCTGTTTGTACAATGGCTTGGGCTGGAACATTGGAGCATAATCTCATAGAAGATAACATATTTAACCCTTCAATGTATCCTTTCACCTTACTTTTATCTCCACTTAAGCACATCCAACCAATTCGAAATCCTGCTATTCTATGTGATTTTGATAAACCATTTAATGTAACGCAAAATAAATCTGGTGCTAAAGACGCAATTGAAATATGAGTTTCTCCGTCCATAACCAAGCGATCATAAATTTCATCAGCATAAATAATCAACTCATGTTCTCTTGCTACTTGTACAATTTCTTCTAGTAATTCCTTAGAATATAATGCACCAGTAGGATTATTTGGGTTAATAACAATAATTCCTTTTGTTTTATCTGTAATTTTTTTCTTGATATCATCAATATCTGGATACCACTCAGCCTGCTCATCACATATATAGTGTACAGCCTTTCCTCCAGCAAGATTAACTGCTGCTGTCCATAATGGATAATCCGGTGATGGTACTAATATTTCATCTCCTTCGTTTAACAACCCTTGCATACACATAACAATTAATTCACTGACACCATTACCTGTATAAATATCATTGATTGTTACATTTGGAATTCCTTTTAGCTGACAATATTGCATAATTGCTTTTCTTGCTGAAAAAATCCCCTTTGAATCTGAGTAGCCTTGTGTATCTCTTAAATTATAAATCATATCTAACATCATTTCTTCTGGTGCTTGAAAGCCAAATGGAGCAGGATTTCCAATGTTTAATCTTAAAATATCAATCCCTCTCTCCATCATACGATTTGCTTCCTCAACTACTGGTCCTCGAACATCATAACATACATGGTCTAACTTTTTTGACTTTTCAAAAATTCTCATTTTTACCTTCACTCTCCTTATTATTGTATATCTTTGTTTTTAACTTCTCTCTTATCACTTATAATACATCCAATGACTTATAAGTAACATAATATGAAAACAAAAAAGCCCTAAGCCGATTAGCTTAGGGCGAATTTACTCCGTGTTACCACCTAAATTCAGAGTTTCCTCTGCACTCATTAACTATATTATTTCATTCAATCTATAAAATAGTTGCTCGATATAACGGTCGACCCCGAAAAAACCTACTTACTTTCAGCTTTTTAGCTCCAAGACTGCTTCCATAAGTTCTGCATAGAAACTTCCACCATACGTTTCCTCTCTGAAAATTAGTGACCTATGTACTCCTTCTCTTCCTCGCCTATTTCTTTTATGACGAATATATAATTCTATTATATATTTGCTTATCACTATTTTACCACCCTTTTTTAATAAGTCAATATAGAATGAACTATCAGCTTAACAAAAATTCATTCATGCAATTATGGTGGGCTTATTTTATCTTTTTTTGCCTTAACTTTTCACTATATTAAATCAATGTTTCATCGTATATGGCACGACATCCACCAATAAACTTTGGTCTTGTTTTTGCACAAACTACAGGTGCCTCACCAATAAAATTAATACTTGTTCTAACTGGAACTACTACTTCTTGAAGATGCATACCAATTAATGTATTTCCAATATCAATCCCTAACTGCGCTTTTACATATTCTACGATAACTGGATGTTTCATATTATGGTAACTAGCGGTAGCAAAGGAGCCACCTGCCTCTTTTCTTGGAATAACATTTACTTTTCTTAAACCATGTTCTTTTTGATATTTTTCTTCTACTACAATGGCACGATTTAGATGTTCACAACATTGAGCACCCATATATAAACCGTTTTCCTCGCACCATTTGTAAATAACAGAACAAATAATCTCTCCTATTTCTTTACTAGAAGAGGTACCTATTTTCTTTTTTTGTACTTCACTGGTAGAACAACCAACAATGAACAAATCGCCTTGTTCAAAGCTTGATTGTTCTTTTAATTCTTCTAGTATTTGTAATATTTGTTGTTCTAATAGATTCCTATCTATTGTTTCCAATTCTACTCATCCTTTACTACAATTTATTTTATATGCTCTTTCCACTGTTCTTCTTTAAAACCTACTAATATATAGTTATCACTTACAATAATTGGTCTTTTTACTAGCATACCATCAGATGCCAATAGTTTTATTTTTTCCTCTTGTGTCATCTCTTTTAATTTATCTTTTAAGCCTAATTCTTTGTATAACATTCCACTTGTATTAAAAAATTTCTTAATATCTAATCCACTTTTTTCAATCCATTCTTGTAGTTCTGCTTCTGTTGGATTTTCTTCCTTGATATGCCTATCCTGAAAAGAAATTTGTTGTTCTTCCAACCATTTTTTTGCCTTTTTACAAGTTGTACATTTTGGATATTCAATAAATTGTATCATATAAGTATTTCCTCCTACATTATCTTCGCTTTCTATTATTTCTATATATTTTATCATCTTTTATGTTTTTCAGCCTACTACACTTTCTTACGTTACTTGTTTTATTTATGAAGTAAACTTTCCTTCAAACAAACGATAGGTTTATTATATCAGTGACAATTAAGTTTTGCCAACACTTTATTAATAAAAATAATATAAATTATGGTAGTTATTCCACCACATATAATATCTGCAATAGCCTCTGCATAGAAAATGTGCTGTGCTGAAAATATAATTGGCAATATTATCATTAATACAAAATAAAATGCCTTTCGAAATAAAGATAGTGGCATTGCTAACTGTGGAAGACTCATTGCAGTAAATCCATCTACAAACGTATATTGAAATGCCAAAGGAATGATACCTAATGTGGACACCTGAATTGCCCAAATCGATAACTGAATGTATTGTGGATTTTTTGTAAATATAGTTACAAACCAATAAGCACCAAGCCTTGCAATTAGATACATTATGATTGTAAAACAAATGCAAAGTCCTAAAATCCATTTTTGTGCTAACTTAATACGGTCTGGTCTTTTTGCTCCATAGTTGTACCCAATAATCGACTGTGTTCCTCCTGTAATTCCTGCCATTGGCATAGTAATTAGTAACATAAAACTTTGCACTATGGTAGCACAAGTAATTAACATATCCCCTTGTTCTACCCCTCCATATGTTTGTAATAATGCATTCATACCAATAATCAATAAACTATCGCTGGCTATAATCATAAATGGAGAAAACCCTAACAGCAATACTTTTTTCATAATGTTTCTGTCATATCCTCCAAATGTAATAGGAATTGGTACTTGTTTACTAAAAAGAACAGAAAGCACATATACACAGGAGGCAAATTGAGATAATACAGTAGCTATTGCAGCTCCTTTTACCCCCATTCCAAAAACAAAAATGAAGATAGGATCTAATACAATATTTGTAATTGCTCCTATGATTACTGATATCATACCTTTTTTTGCAAATCCTTGAGCAATAATAAATTGATTTAACCCTAAGGATAACATTGCGAAGATTGTACCGAATAAATAGATTGTTAAATACTCATTGGCATAAGTAAAAGTGGTTTGACTTGCTCCAAAAAAAAGCAATAATTTATTTTTTCCTAGTAAAAAACATATGGTTAGAATGATTGACATAGCAATTAACATAACAAAACAGTTGGATACTACCTGCCTTGCACTTTTTGTATTTTTTTCTCCTAAACGGATACTTAATAGTGGAGCTCCCCCAATACCAATCCAAGTGGCAAAAGAAGATAATAATGTGACAATAGGTCCGCAGATACCAGCACCTGCCAATGCTACCTCTCCAACGTCTTTCATATTCCCAATATACATTCGATCTACAATACTATATAAAACATTAACAAATTGGGCAATCATAGAAGGAAATGCAATACGTAACACCAACATTTTTATACTATCTTTTTCTAAATCATTTTCTACTTTCATTTTCTTATCCTTTTCTTATTTTTTCTTCTTATCGTTTCTCTACTACCTAGAATTTTAAATTAAAATGCTACAAAATGAAGAACAATATTGATTTTGTTTTTCATAAAATTTATAATAATATCGTTTTTAAAATTATTTATTGAAATTCTAACTTTTACTGGGGTTTCATCTCAACAAATTCTATTCAAATTATTTTTTTACTAAGGAGGGTTTCATGCTACGTCAACGTTTATTATTGTTGCGTAAGTCAAAAAAATTAACACAGCAACAAGTCGCTACATATCTTAAAATTTCAAGACAAGCTTATGGTTTTTATGAAGAGGGAAGGCGTTTACCGTCAATTGAAATTCTGTATAACATTGCACTTCTATACAATGTCAGTATTGATTATCTTTGTGGACTCACAGATGTTCCTGCCAAGTATAAACCAGATACACTAAATGAAGACTTTATCTTGTATATATACAAGCAATTAGATCCATCAGTACAATCAGCACTTATTTGTATTATGAAGCGCTTTCAAGATAATTTCACAAAATCTTGATTGTATTTTTATTTCTATGATATAAGACTTTCTTACCTTTTATCATAGTATCATTTCTTTTCTCACGTCAATGATAGTTCGTCACATGTTTAAGGCTGTGGATTTTCTGTAAAACCACAGCCTTTTCTCATTATTTAGGAATTTCTCTTGTTTTATATTTAAAACTTTTATATCTAAAACTTTTACTACTCTTTTTCTTCTCTTTCACTATTCTTCTACTTTTTTCTCTTGTTTCTTTGATACAATACAAAATAAAATAATACCAAGAATAAACATAAAAATAGAAATGAATTGAGACGTAGATAGTGTACCTACACTTCCTCTTGGGTCATTTCTTAACATTTCCACACAAAAACGCCCAATACTATAAAATATTAAATAGCAAGATGCTACTATCCCTTGCTTTTTTGTTCTTCTAGCAATCATAACTAAAACAAAGGCATGTATAAAGTTTAATCCACTAGAAATTAACTGTGTGGGAATTAAACTTACTCCATTTGGAGCATACAACGCATTGTGAAATGTAATTCCGATAAAAGAATGGGTTTCCCTTCCATAGCAACACCCTGTTAAAAAGCAACCAATTCTTCCAAATCCTTGTGCTAGTGCAATAGATGGAATAATTAGATCAAAGTATTTTAAAAAGTTTAACTTTTTCCATTTGCAATACAAAAATCCAGCAATAATTCCTCCAATAATTCCTCCATAGACAACAAACCCTTCTGTAATATTTAAAATAATTTTAGGATTTCTCATAATTGCCTTGTATTCAGTTAAAAAGAACAATAGTTTAGAACCTATCATCCCTCCAACTAATGCAACCACACCTATATTAAAAACAATATCTGAATCTAATTGGTATTTACTCGCTCGTTTCATTGCCATAAAAAAGGCTGCAAGAATACCTATTCCTATCATAGCTCCATATCCATAGATATGAATAGGACCTAACTCAAATAATATTGGCTTCATATATAACTCCTTTCTCACTTTCATATAATAATTAAACCGATTATACAATATTTTTCTTAGAAAAAAAAGATTTATTCAAAAAAGAAAATCAAAATCTCTTTTACACCCTTTGTAATAAATAAAAACACACAAATTAGAACCTAGACTTTTACACTTAATCATAAAAGCCTAAGTCTTTTTCATGTGTTCTCTCTATCAATTACTTTATTAATAATTATAAAAGCTTTTCTAAAGAGGCAAGTTTAACACAAACTGTAAACAATTTAGTTGCCATTTCTAACTCATCTATACTTGGTAATGATGGTGCAATACGAATGTTTTTATCTAGCGGATCAATACCATTTGGATATGTTGCCCCTGCAGGTGTCATTATCACTCCTGCCTCCTTAGCAAGTGCAATAATTCGCTTTGCACAACCTTCTAAACTGTCAAAGGAGATAAAATATCCTCCATTTGCACGGTTCCATTCTCCTATTTCAAGACCAGATAATTCATTTTCTAAAATTGTCAAAACTGTTTCAAATTTAGGTCGTAATATATTTGCGTGACGCTTCATATGTTCCTTTAATGAAACTATCTCACTAAAAAACTTTACATGGCGAAGTTGATTCATTTTATCATGACCAATGGTTTGAATCCCCATTTGTTTTTTTATATCTTTTATATTATTTTGTGAAGTTATTAGTCCAGCAATTCCGCCACCAGCAAATGTAATCTTTGATGTGGAACAAAATTCATATACCAAATCTTTGTTATTTTCTTTTTCACATTCTTCCAAAATATTTAAAATAACATCTTGTTTTTCCTCATATAAATGATGAATTGCATAAGCATTATCCCAAAAAATACGAAAATCCTTTGCGGCTGGCTTTAGTTTAGCAAATCGTTTTACTGTGTCATCGCTATAAGAATATCCTTGTGGATTGGAATATTTTGGCACACACCAAATTCCTTTAATAGACTCATCTTCCTTTACTAAGCGTTCTATCATATCCATATCTGGACCAGTGGATTTCATTGGAACTGGAATCATTTCAATTCCAAAATGACTTGTAATTGCAAAATGTCTATCATATCCTGGAACTGGACAAAGAAACTTTACTTTATCTAGTTTTGACCATGGCGTATTGCCCATAATCCCATGAAGCATTGCTCTTGCAATGGTGTCATACATAAGGTTTAAACTAGAGTTTCCATAAACAATAACATTTTCTGCTGATGCATCTACCATGGAAGCAATGAATTCTTTTGCTTCTTTAATGCCATCTAACACTCCATAATTTCTACAATCAATTCCTTCTTCACTGATACAGCTTGATTCACTTGTTATGCAATCTAACATCTTACGGGATAAGTCTAGTTGCTCACTGCTTGGTTTTCCTCGTGACATATCAAGAGTTAATCCTCTCTTTTTTAATGCTTCGTACTGTGCAACTACCTTTTCCTGTTCTTCTAATAATTCTTTCTTACTCATTTGATGATAAGATTTCATAACAACTTCCTCCTATATTTGTCGTAAATTTTAAAATTAAGTAATCTTTTGATTGTACCAATACAATTTTATTTGCTCTTCTGTTAAAGCGGTACAAAACTTTGCTTTAATATCAATAAACTCATAAAAATCTTCTAATACTACATAGAGCAATGCTTGATTTTCAAATTCTTCTCTTGTCTTTGGTAGTGGACGTTTCTGCATCATTGTTCTAATATCTTGTAAACGACGTTGCAACTCACCAATATTATTGTACTTATAAATTGTAGTAGAGATATACTCCATAAAATCGGCTATAATAATGGCTTCTTCCGATACTTCTGTTAGTGAGTGCAAATAATAATGAATACTTTGCAATGCTACACATTGATTTTTTCTCATTTCCATATACTCAATGTAATACCTTGCATGATTATACAATGTATTGTTCATATTGTCAAAAGCTCTACCTAACGCAATATCAATATGTTTTTCCAACTTTTCTAAACATTGTTTATCCACCCCATCTGTTTCCAAATGACGAATGTAAGCTGCCATTTCTATAAACAACTTTTTCATATCAGACTCAATTTGTGCAATATCTGCCTTTATTAAATGAACATTGGTTGGAATGTATAAATTCATAATTACTCCTATGCTCACTCCAATAACCAATAGCATTGCCTCATTAGCAATTAAATCTGGGGTAAATGTTTGTGTCTGATAAAAGTGAGTGGCAATAACTGCATTTACCGATAACGTTCCTTGCCAACCATACCTCTCACCTAGTACACCTATTCCTAGCAGAAATAACATAACAGACCATGCATGAAAATCAATTCCATAAAATACAAGATAACAAAGAATTAGCGTAGCAACAAATGAAATAATTCTCTTTAATGCCAATTCAAGTGTTTCTTTTCTAGTATCCTGCACACTTAGAAGTGTTATAATTCCCGCTGAAGTAGCAAACTGAACATTACACAATTGTGCAATTACAATTGCTAGACTACTTCCCACGGCAATTTTGGCCACTTTTAGCCAATTAATATGACTCCACTTATCTTTTAAATATTCTCTAATCTTATACCAATCCTTTCCCTCTTCTTTTTATCTAATCTTCCTTCTAAATAATCCAATAAAAAATGTAATAGTTGCCTATTGGGTAATCAATTAATAATTTATTCACTATCTAATTGATTTATTCTATAACATTTTCTATTCCTTTTACTTTATAATATTTTTTCAAGAATTACAAGATTTTTCTACTGCTAAATGTCTTCTAAATAAAAATATCTGCTAGTTTTTTCCTAGCAGACCATTACTACTGTTATGAAATTGTTATTTCTATGAAGATTTGCTTCTATGAAACTTTGTTTCTATGAAGCTTTGTTTCTATGAAGCTTTGCTTCTATGAAGCTTTGCTTCTATGTAGTTGCAACAATAATATGTATCATCACTATAATGAAAAGTATTAGACTCAGTATTCGATGAGTAGGCAACCAATATCTTTTTAATATTTTTCTCATAGGGCTTAGAATAAGCAAGAAAAATAAAACAAGAAAACTTATAATACCCGTTACTAAACCATCTTTGTTTAAAATGGTTTTCCCATGGATAAATA
>CAJFOH010000090.1 GCA_904395845.1 uncultured Lachnospiraceae bacterium | reverse complement strand
TCTTCTTTTTTGTACCCATCCCATAACAGTCACTTCTTGTCCAATCATTGCATTAGACACTTCTGTACATCTATGGGATCTTTTTAATCCTTTCATTGACTCTGCCATAACAATCTCCTTTACTTTCTAAAATTCTTCTGTATCAAAGAAAATTTCTTTGATTTCTGTATAGCCTTCGGCTGTTAATTGTTCCTTTTGGAACTTTTTATTTTTATTCATTTGAGAAACAAGCACTTGCTTTCCTTCTGCTCGTTCTTCCATCGCACGTTTTAATACTTTGGATAATAGCTCATTGGACGCTTTCTTTTCTACTAAATATGCTTTCTTTTCCTTTTCGTTTGGAATGGTATATCCATTTTCCATTAAAATAGTAACGATACGTTCAAATCCAATGGAAAATCCACAAGCACATGTTTTGTTTCCTGTAAATTTACCAATCATTTCATCGTAACGTCCGCCACCTGCAACAGATCCTGAAAATCCTTCCATTTCAATTTCAAAAATAGTACCAGTGTAATAAGACATTCCACGCACTAAGGTTGGGTCAAATATCATATCAAAAGAAGTAGTTGTTGTATTTTCTACATTTGTAATAATGGTTTCTAAGTTTTCAGCTACTCCTTCTTCCATAACATCTGCCATCTTTTCTTTGCAATATGCTAGTCCTTGTAAGTCATTTGTTGTATTTTCAAAGATTTCTACACACTTAGCAATACTTTCTTTGCTAAATCCACTTTCTTCTAATTCTTTGGCAACTCCGTCCATACCGATTTTATCCATTTTATCAAGGATAATAAATACTAAGTCATACTTATCTTCTGGAAAACCACAGTAAGCTGCCATTGCCTTTAAAATTCTTCTATCGTTAATACGAACTTTGAAGTTTTTAAAGCCTACTTTTCCAAGTAATGTTGTAGTTGCTAAAATAAGTTCGATTTCTGCCATAAAGGTTGGATCACCTAAAATGTCAATATCACATTGCACAAATTGACGGAAACGTCCTCTTTGTGGACGATCGGCACGCCATACACTTCCCATTTGTAATGCTTTAAATGGCATTGGTAAGGAAGCGGAGTTGTTGGCATAGTAACGTGATAATGGCAAAGTTAAATCGTAACGAAGACCACCGTCTACTACGTCACTTTCTGTTTGTGCCTCTGCTACATTTAACTTTTCTCCACGTTTTAAAATCTTAAAAATAAGCTTTTCGTTATCTCCACCTTGCTTACTTGTTAAGTTTTCTATATGTTCTACACAAGGAGTTTCAATAGAGGAAAACCCAAATCCTCTATAAGTTTCCTTAATTAAATTCATTACATAATCACGAATTTGCATTTCTGCTGGTAAAATATCTTTCATACCAGTGACAGGTTTCTTTTTTAAAGCCATGATTTTTCTCCTATCTATTATCAATTTTGTTATTCATATGGTAATATGATTTCATAATTTTTATTATGATTTCATATGTTAATATGATTTCATAAATTTTATTATGATTTCATAATTTTCTATTCTCTATTTTATACAGTATGAGATTTTTTTCAAGTATTTTTAACCATAAATTTGTTCCTTCTTATTTTAATATCTACTTAAATCCAAACAATCGTTTCTTTCTCTCTATCATTTCATCAATATTAGCAATATAAGTTTCCACATCTTTTACACTTTCTGCTCGTTCAATTCTATCTTCAAATACTGCTTTTGTACTAGAGCCTGCACCAAGTGCTACGATTGTTTGCTTTTCTTCCATAATTAGTATGTTATAAAGTCCAGCTTTTCCCTCTGCTGCATAGCCTACGTTTTCCATATTTCCAGACATATTTTTTTGGCGATACAAATAATATGGAGTTAATCCCATCTTTCTAGCATATTCTTCGGTAACATTCATTGTTTCATCAGAATTTTCTAGCTTTAACTCTCCATATTTTTCTTTATACATATTTAACCTTGCTGCTCGTTTGATTGCTAAGGAATGAATGGTTAGATTATCTGGCTTTAATTTAAAAATTTCTTTCATAGTATTGGTTACATCTTCCAAGGTTTCATTTGGAAGCCCTACAATTAAGTCCATATTAATGTTATCAAAGCCTAATTCTCTTGCCATTTGGTACACTCGTTTTACATCTTCTACTGTATGTCTACGCCCAATAAGAGTAAGTGTTTCTTCTTTCATTGTTTGTGGATTGATTGAAATTCTATCCACACCATATTTTTTTAATACTTCCAACTTTTCTTTTGTTACACTATCTGGTCGCCCTGCTTCTACGGTAAACTCTTGTAAGTGAGATAAATCAAAAGAAGTAAACACTTTATTTAGTAAGACATCCAAATGCTCTGGGGATAATGTAGTTGGAGTTCCTCCTCCAAAATAAATAGTATTTAACTTTTTATCTTTAAAATAATTTGCTGTAAATTCAATTTCTTTTAATAAGGCTTGTAGGTATTCATCCATTCTCTTCTCCCATTTCCCAATAGGATAAGAAGTAAAGGAGCAATAGACACAAGTAGTTGGACAAAATGGAATTCCAATATATAAACTGTATCCGTTTTTGTAATCAATTTTTTGTAACAACTCTTGTTCCCTTTTTACGATTTCAAGACTCATTTTAATTTTTCTATGGCTACAATAGTAGGTTTCTTTCATATAAGAAGCAATTTCTTCTTCCGTTTTTCCCTCTTCTAATAGTGCCATTGGGATTTTTGTAGGACGAATCCCTGTTAGTGTTCCCCAAGGTAATTCTTTTTTTGTTGCTTTTTGTAATACGTCATACAATGCTTTTTTTAGTATAATTTTTGCTTCTTTTGTATTCTCATAATGGATATCTTTTGCTACTGTTATACCTGAATATGTTATAACTACTTCTTTCTCTTTATAATCAATAAATAACGTGTTGGTTTCTAACTCATTATCTTCTAAGTGATTGGTTTCATTGTTTTTATTTAAAAGTTGATTTTCTTTGTGATTGTTACCAAATTTCTTTAAATCTTCTACATTGCTACACTCTTTTTTTTGTTGCTTTTTCTTTCCTTCTTGTCCTGGCTTTGTCAAGGAGATTTCCTCTTGTGGAAAAAATGCCATTACAAGACCACGAATGTCATACTCAAAGTAATCTTTTGTTAACTCTATGTGTATCATTGTTTCTCCTTCCTAGCCATTATCCTTTATAGGTTGCCACTGGATTGTTTCGCTTTTCTTCTCCAATGGTAGTTTCCCTATCATGTCCTGGATACACCATAGTATCTTCTGGAAGGACAAATAATTTTTCTCTAATAGAGCGAATAATAGAAGCTGTATTTGATAATGGAAAATCCGTTCTTCCTAAGGAATGATAAAATAAGGTATCTCCACTAAATAACACACCCTCCTCTTTGCAATAGTAGCATACAGAACCTGGTGTATGCCCTGGAGTATGAATGACTTGTAGGATAAATCCACATAATTGTAGCATATCCCCATCATTTATTAATTTATCTGCACTTATCCCCATAGGTGTAGACCACATACTAGATAAATTATAACTTCCATTTGATAATAACTCTTTTTCCTCTATATGAGCATAAATTTCAATGGAAAAATGCTTGCTACATTCTTTGGCTGCTAAGATATGGTCAAAATGCCCATGTGTTAGTAATATGGCCTTTGGTATCACTTGTAACTCCTTGCAGGTAGCAATAATGCGTTCTGCCTCTCCTGCTGGGTCAATAATAAATGCTTCTTTTGTTTGGTTATGATAGGCAATGTAGCATCTTGTAGATACCATACCTAATGTTAACGATGTAATTCTCATAGATTCACTCATAGTTATATATCCTTTCTAAATGTTTCATTCAAAACTTTTTTACTAGCTTATTTTTTAAAGTTATTCTCTTTTTCTTTTCTCTAACTTCAATTTATTTCTTATCTATTGCAGTTGCTATGCAGTTTTATTGCTATGCAATTTTATTTCTATGTAATTTTATTGCTATGCAATACTATTGCTATACATAACCCCTTTATTCAAGAAATATTTGGAAAGAAAGGAATGTAATAGACACAAAATATAAGAAGTATGTTTCTTTAAAAAGAATTTCTTAGAAAGAAACGAACTGGTATATATCTGTTTCTTCCAGATTTGATACCAGTTCGTTGTATCAGCCACATTAACCAGTAGTACGTTCTATATCAATGACACTTTCTATGGAACGTAATTTTGCTATTAACTGATTTAATTCTGCCTTTCCTGTTATATCAAAGCTCATAACAACGGTTACTTTTCCTTGCTTGTTTGTTCGAACATTCATAGATTTAATATCTATTTTTCGTTCGTTAAATATTTTTGATATATCAACAAAAATTCCAACTCGATTGTTTGCATACATGCTAATTTCTGCTTCGTATTTTTCTACACGCTTTGTATCTTCTGATTGTTCCCACTCTGCCTCAATCAAACGAACACGTTCCGATTCTGGTAAAGTCATCATATTAATGCAGTCGGTTCTATGAATGGATACGCCTCGTCCTCTTGTAACAAATCCTACGATTTCATCCCCTGGTACTGGAGAACAACATTTGGAAAAACGAACTGCTACATCGTGGATTCCTTTTACAACGATTCCACTTTTTGACTTTTCTTTTCTTGGTCTGTCTTTTGCTTCTTCTACGTTTTCTAAAACATCTTCATCGGTTACTTCTTGCACATTCTTTTTGCGATATTCTTCTAACAAACGATTGACTACTTGCCCCTCTTTTAATCCACCATGACCAATAGCTGCTAAAACAGAGTCCCAATCTCTAAATCCATATTTTGTCATAACTGCCTGTAAAAATTCTGGCTTCATTATATTGGCTTGTGGAATGGTTTTCGCCTTACAATATGTGTTTAGTAGTTCCTTTCCTCGTAACACATTGTCGTCTTTGCTAATTGCCTTATACCACTGAGTAATTTTATTTTTTGCCTGCGTACTTTTTACTAAATTAATCCAGTCAAGACTTGGACCTTTGGAATTTTGGGAAGTAATAATTTCCACTCGGTCACCATTTTGCAATTCGTAATCAATGTTTACTAAACGACCGTTGACTCTAGCACCTACCATTTTATTTCCTACTGCTGAATGTATGCTATAAGCAAAATCAATAGGATTTGAGCCTGCTGGCAATGTTTTTACCTCTCCTGTTGGAGTAAAGCAATACACATTTCCTGAAAATAAATTTAAGTCATTTTTTAGTAGGCTTAAAAACTCTTTGTTGTCAGACTCATCTTTTTGCCACTCTAAAATTTGACGAAGCCAACTAAGTTTTTCTTCCTCTGACTTCATATCACTAGAGCCTGAACCTTTTTCTTTGTACTTCCAGTGGGCTGCAATCCCATATTCTGCTGTTCGATGCATTTCGTAAGTACGGATTTGCACTTCAAATGGTTGCCCATTGCTTCCCATTAGGGTATTGTGAAGGGATTGGTACATATTTGGCTTTGGCATAGCGATATAATCTTTAAATCGCCCAGGAATTGGTTTGTAAATTTCATGGATAATTCCTAATGCTGCATAACAATCTTTTACACTATCTACTAAGATACGGATTGCAAAAATATCATAAATTTGGTCTAGGCTTTTTTGTCCTTTTACCATCTTTTTATAAATGCTGAACAAATGCTTTACTCTGCCGTCTATTTTTGCCTCTACCCCTGCCTTTTCCATATGCGCCGTTACTTCTTCTTTGATATCTTCAATAAATGCCTTGTGACTTTTTTCTAACATAGCAACTTTTTTTGATAGTTCATCATAAATTTCTGGTTCTAAATACATTAGAGATAAATCGTCTAACTCTGTCTTTATCTTTGATATCCCAAGACGTGATGCAATGGGTGCAAAAATATCCATAGTTTCCCTTGCTTTTTCTTTTTGCTTCTCTGGTCGCATATATTTTAAGGTACGCATATTGTGGAGTCTATCGGCTAATTTAATAAGAATAACACGAATGTCTTTTGCCATTGCTAGAAACATTTTTCTTAAGTTTTCTGCTTGAATATCTAGCTTGGTGCTTTCTTTTCCATTGTTTTTTTCTATATCCCAGTTGATTTGGGTTAGTTTTGTTACTCCATCTACCAATAAGGCAATTTCAGGACTAAACATATTAGAAATATCTTCATAGGTATATTCCGTATCTTCAATTACGTCATGAAGTAGCCCTGCTACTATACTTTCTTTATCTAGTTCTAGCTCTGCTAATATAATTGCTACACAAATTGGATGTATAATGTAAGGCTCTCCTGACTTACGGTACTGAGTTCCATGTGCCTCTTTTGCCAGAGCGTATGCCTTTTCAATTAATGTTAAATCATCTGATGGATGATATCTTCGTATGCTTGCAAGCAATTCTTTGTATAATTCCTCTGGCTCTGTAAAATCTGCAGGAGCTTTTACAAGAGGTGTTGGATTTTGATGTTGTATTGTTTCTTTTTTTTCTATTTGTTTCTCTACCATATGCCATCACCCTTTTCATTCTCATCTATTGTTTTTGTTGTAGTTGCCACTTTCTTTGTTATGCTTCTAACTGTTTCTTATGTATTACTTCATACAATATGTATGATTTTATTACCACAAGTCTTCTAGTCTTCTTATTGTAACGTTTTGTAATACCATTTCTTTTATATAGTTCTTTTTATTATAATGAACTTTGTCAAAAAATGCAATTATGTGTCAATGTTTTTTATGTTTTTTTTAATATAATTCTACTTTCTTTATTCTATTCCCACTTTTCTTATATTATTTCTATTGTATGTTATCTTAATCCTTTAATTTCCTTAACATTATTTTTTCTTCTTTTGTAGTACGGGTAAGCTCTCCTATTTTTTGAATTACTTTTTGATAAGTTCTATTATCTAGTTTATTATTCTTCAAATAAGCTATCGTTTGTTCTTTGTTGTGTTTGTAGCAAATACTAATTGCCCACGCCACTGCCATAGAAACATAATATTCTTCTTTTTTTACCTTATCAAATATATCCCATATTTCTTTTTTATCTATAGGATTGACAAAGTAGTTTACTATCATAACAATAGCAAACCTTCTTTCATACTCTTTTTCTTTTTTTATATATTCTTGTACCAATCCCCAATATATTTGCTTTTCTTTTTTTGCTTCTTTTAATGAACTGCAAAAACTATCACACAATGACCAGTTGGATATTCGTTCTATGTGTTGTTTTATTAAACATATTCGCTCATCTGTTGTTACTTTTATTTCCCCAATTACAAATCCTTTTATCATAACTTCTTCAAAGTATAGTTCTCCTCTTTCATACAAATATGAGATAATATCTTTTTTCTCCCATTGCTTTAATAATTGTTTTGCTTTTTTTCTTAGTTTTGGTATTCTCACACCTATAACATTATCAACATTTGGCAGCAATGACAATGCAAAGGATTGATATGATGGTTCTGCTTCTTCTAACAACCAGTTACGAACTTGCTCTTTTATTCCTATCTCCATACTATATGTATTCTCCTATTAGTATCTATCGTCTATATGCCTAATTCTTATTTTATTTTTTCTTTTATACATTGTATTTTTTTATTTAGGAAAAGAGCTATTACAAAAATCTCTCTTTTTTGTAACAGCTCCATTTTTCCATCTGTATGTTAGCTAATGTAAATTTAATTACTTCTTTGGTACTACTTCTAACCAATATCCATCTGGGTCAGAAATAAAGTAAATTCCCATAGCCTGATTTTCAAAACAAATACAACCCATTTCTTTATGCTTTGCATAAGCTTCATCAAAGTTTTCTACTTCAAATGCTAAATGTTGTTCGTTATCTCCTAAGTTGTAGGCTCTATCCCAATCTCTTAACCATGTAAGCTCTAAGTTAAATGGAGTCACTCCATCTCCTAAATATACTAAGATAAAACTTCCATCTTCTGCTTCTTTTCTGCTTACTTCTTTTAATCCTAATGCTTCTTCGTAAAACTTTAATGATTTTTCCAAATCAAAAACATTATAGTTATAATGTGCAAATGTAAACTTCATAGTAAAACTCCTTGTTTTTCTTTGTTATCTTTTTCCATGATACATTATATCAGTGATATTATCTATGATACTATCTATGTTTTCTTACATCAATGATATTACCTATGATATTCTATATTTTTGATATCCCATATCTGAGATATTTTCTATGATACCCTGTATCTATAATATCCTATATCTATGATACACTGTATCTATCATTCCTTATATTTATAATAGACTCTTTTTATTTCTCATAATTTATTTGTAATATTATTTTATTATAGCTTTTCTCTATCAGATATTCTTTTCTACTCTATGGAAAAGAACAATCACAATGGTTTAGTTTCCTTCATAAGAAATAATAGAAGCTACATCATATCCTTCTAATTTTTTTCTACCATTTAATCCACAAAGTTCCATCAAGAAGCAAATTTTTACTACTTCTCCACCAAGTGCCTCTATCATTTTTACAATTACTTCAATAGTTCCACCTGTTGCCATTAAATCATCAATAATTACAACTTTTTGACCTGGCTTAATGGCATCTTTGTGCATTTCTAAAGTAGCACTACCATACTCTAACTCATATTCCATAGAAATAGTTTCTAGTGGCAACTTTCCTTCTTTTCTAACTGGAACGAATGCTTTTTTACTTGCATATGCTACTGGTACACCAAAAATAAATCCTCTGGATTCTGGTCCTACAACAACATCAAAGTCAATGCCTTCTAATTCTTTTAAAAATAAATCAACGGCTAATTGTAGTCCTTCTGGCTCTTGCAAAATACCTGTGATATCTCGAAAAATAATTCCTTCCTTTGGAAAATCATTAATACTTCTTACATATTCTTCTATACGCTTCATAAAATATTCCCTTCTAATACTTCTAATCTATTCTATAAAGAAGAATATTTTTGTTCCATAAATTCACGAGCAGTTTCTGCATTTTCTGGAGTTGTATTTTCAAGTAATACATGAATATATGGTTTATTCTTCTTAATATAGCTTAACAATGAATCATACTCAAATAACCCCATTCCACATGCTACTGGCTTTAGCTTGTCATTTTCAATAACAAAATCTTTTGCATGAATGACAGCAATATCTTTCCCATTTAGTTGTAAAAATTCTTCTACAATTTCTTTGTGATTGTGATAGTTTCCTTCATATAATAAATTTACTGGGTCAAAAATTACTTGTAAATTTGGTGACCCAATGGCATCTAACACTTTTCTTGTTCGCTTTGCATCATTCATAATATGTTTATACACTGGCTCAATCCCTATGATTACACCTAACTTTTCTGCATATTCTACAACAGTTGATAAATTTTTAATAAATATATCTAATGCTTCTTCGCTGTGATTTGCTGGTTCATATTTGTACTCTACATTGCAAGCACCTGTTTCTGTCCCTACTAATCCACAACCAAGTATTGATGCAAATTGAATATGTCTTTTGTATGTATCAATAATATCCTCTAACTGTTGTTTGTCTGGATTTGCTAAGTTTAAATAGCAACCTAATACTGCAATATCCACATGATTGTTTGCAAACACTTCTTTTATATAACATGCTAGTCCAGGTGTCATTGCTTCCTTGTGAGTAGGAAATTCTTTAATTGCCTTTTTTAATGCTAATTGAGAACATAAAAATCCTTGTCTATTAATTTCTTCTACTAAATGTTGAAAGGAATCTGCCTTAACATCATGACCTCTTACACCAATTCTCATTGTATCTACCTCTCTTTTTATTACTTAATACCTATATATTTAGTATATACTATTTTCCTTGAATCACGCAATAGTTTTGAATCACAATTTGCAAAGTTATTTGCCCTCGAAACTCATTTTTCGTTGGATAATAAGTAAATCCCATATCAATATTGTTTTGATTTCCTAAATACATAGCTTCTAGTTCTTCTTTTCCATAATAATGAAGAATATGGTCATTCCATGTATCAATATCTCCAAAGTACATGGCTTCTATCATGTAACCTTCTTGATTCATTACTTTCATTTTTAACACATTTTTATTTTTTCCTAATATGGTAGCTTTTAAAATTTTAAAATGTTGTTCTGCAAATAGTGGCTTAGCATTTCCTTTTCCAAAAGGTTCTAACTGTTCTAAACTTTCAATAAAGCTATCAGTTACATATTGAATTGGCATTGGCACATCAATATACACCTTTGGAGTTAAATCTTCTTTTGTTAATCCACATTGTTCATTCAGCTGAGTGCGTAACTGTTCTAAATTTGCTTCTTCTAACGATAGTCCCGCTGCCATTGGGTGTCCCCCAAACTTTCCTAGTAGGGACTTACAACGAATTAATCCTTCAAACATATCGTATTCTTCTATGGAACGACCAGAGCCTTTGATTCCCTCTCCTCCATCGGTAAAAACAAGTGCTGGTTTATGATATTTTTCTCTAATTCTACCTGCAATAATTCCTACTAAACTTTCATGACACTGATGAAGCCTTACACATAACACAGAATCGTTTTTTAACTGACTATGTTCAATCAAATCTATAGCTTGTTCTACCCCTTTAACTGTCATTTCTTTTCTGTCTGTATTTAACTGCTTTAACTGTGTTGCCAAAACCATTGCTTCTTCGTATGTAGTTGCTTGCAATAAATCAAGGGCAATTTTTACTGTATCTAATCGTCCAGCAGCATTAAAGCATGGTCCAATGACAAATCCAATATGATAGGAATTGATTAACTCCATATTTAACTGATTGACTTCCATTAATGCTTTTAAGCCTAGATTTTTCGTTTTTCTCAAACGTACTAATCCTTCTTTTACAAGAATACGATTTTCATCTACCAAATCCATAACATCAGCAACAGTTGCTATTGCCGTATATTCCAATAAATCATACAATTCTTCCTTCTTAATATGATATCTTTCATATAAAACTTCTATTAGTTTATAGGTAACAGCAGCTCCACATAATTTTTTAAATGGATACGGACAATCTTCCATTTTAGGATTGATAATAACATCAGCTTCTGGGTACACAAACTGTCTTCCTTGTTCCGTTTCTACAAATGGAATTTCATGATGGTCAGTAACAATGACTTTTAATCCTTTACTTTTTGCATAGGCAATAGGCTCTATGGCTGCAATTCCATTGTCACAAGTTAAGACTAAAGATACGCCTTGCTCTAATGCTTCATCAACAATGCGATGGTTAATTCCATAGCCTTCTTTTACTCGGTCAGGTGTATAAGTTTTT
>CAJFOH010000089.1 GCA_904395845.1 uncultured Lachnospiraceae bacterium | reverse complement strand
CGTGAAAGGTAGCTTGTTGATACACCATACTCTCTAGCTAAATCTTCAATGGTAATTCTTTCTTTTATATGAGCGTAAATATACTCCTTACAGTTATTGATATGCTTTGAATTAGTATCTTTTCGAAAATATCGACGCATTTTTTCTGTATAATCCATAACCATTGTATCATGTAATTTCTTTATTTTTTCAATGGTGTGTATATCATCCAACTGTTGAATATAAAAATCACTTAGTCGAAATGCTGTCTCTAATTTCATTCCATTTTGCGTACACAATCGTGTAATCATCGCTGTTGTAATTACAAAATGATACTTTAAATTTGTAACAGGATCTTTTGATAATACTCCAGTTCCTTCTATCTCTATGAACCTTCCCATCTCACAATTTTTTCTTACTTCATCAACATCTCCACTTGCCACTGCTTCATAAAAAAGAATTTCTTCTGTTGGATGTCTATGCTCCATCCCTTCTATCTTATCTTCTGTTTCCAATCGTATCCATTCTTCATAATACTTCATTGATTGCTCCTAGTATCATAATAAAATAGAATGTTTTATTCTTCTACTTATTATTTGCTACTTCTGTTGAAATGCTACTTTCATCTTGCATTTCTACTGTGCTTGTTGGCTCAATTTTCATTAAGCTAAAGTTGGAAAGATGAATTTCATGTCCTTCTAACTCTTCTCCATTTACAATTCCCATGGAAATTACCATTGTAATATTATTATCCGTTGCTTCTGATACTGTAAACTCTACTTCCACTGATTTTACTTCATTGGCTGTTACATCAATATCTGCACCACCATACCATGCATAAGTTGCATTTAACATAGCAAGTTTGATAGTTCTTCCTAATGTAGATGTTACATCAAAACTTACTTTATAACGACAACCTTGTTCCAATGTAATTCCTGCTTGTTTTAATTGGATATTCCAATCCTCAGTTCCTACATTGCTTATATTATAAACTGCTTCTCCTTCTTTAATAGAAACATTAGCTTCTCCTGGAGGTGTAATTGCATTTTCCCAGCCTGTCATTCCATCTGCAAAATTTGGATTGATTAATAAGTTTTCATTCAATGGTACTTCTTCTGGTTTCTGTTCTGGTGCATCTATTTTTTCTAACTTAATGTTATCAATGCAGATGCGATGTTGATTTGTAATTTGAGTACCACCAACTGCTCCCATTGAAATACTTAATACAGATTTTAAATCAGTATCATGTTTCATTTGGAATACAATATCAAAGGTTTGATAATCAGATGTTAAATCAACAATTTTTTCCCCAGAATATGGTGTCCAATTATCATCAGAAGAACCGTCTCTTTGAATAGCAAACATTAGCTTTCTATCTACACTAGCCTTTGCATCTAAACTAATTCGATACCATTGATCTTTTTCCAATTCCACATTGTTTTGCTTTAATTGAATCTTCCAGCCTTGATCTCCTGTATCATTAATTGTAAAATCAGCTACATTATCTTCTGTTAGACTATCTACCACACAACTTGCATCTGCGGAACCGTCTACATAAACTTCATATCCTGCTAAACCTGCATTAAAGCTTCCATTTTTAATTAATGTATCTTCTACAATACGAATATTATCTAAATAGTAAATACCTGGTGTTGTAATAGTAATTGCAGTATCATTGACTGCACGTTGTTCTGGAAGTGAGAACTTATAACTATAGTTTGTTTCATCCCCTGTTAATGTACTATTAAATACTTGTCCACCTACTGAAACATCAATATGTTTGCCTGCTTCTCCTTCTGCATCAAAACTTAGTGCATATGCTACATTTGGTACTAATGCTAAACCATCTTGAGAAATCACTATTGGATTGCTTACACTTGTTCCTTCTAGGGCTTCCACTTTCAGTCTTCTTCCATCTTCTAAACTTGTTACACTAACAACTCCACTATCTGCTTTCACATCCCAGTATCCTAAATGTCCATTTCCTTCTTGGAAGCTTCCATTATAAACATGATTTCCATCTGCTAATACTGTTTTATCTCCTTCTGAAAGATCTGTTTCTCCTGTCTTTTTCAATGTTACGTTTGTAATGAAAACATCTGCAGTAGATCCAGCTTTTCCTAGATTAAATTCCAAACGACCATTGGCATCATCTTCTTGTGTCATAGTAAATTCATAACGATAAGTTTGCTTTGTTGTTGTTACATTTACTAAGGTATCTTGCATATAGCGAACATAACCATTATCTGGTGCTGTTACTCCAATTTTCATTGTTCTATCTTCTGCTGCCCAAGCATCAAAGCAAATTTCATATGTACCACCTTTTTTCATTGGTAAATTTGGTTGTACTAACTGAACACTATAATCTACATCGCCTTCCTTTGTGGTATGAATTACCATTTGATTATTTACAATTTCTGGTGTAGCTTCCCCATTTTGTGTAAGAAGAAAAATCCAATCCTTTTCATCATCTAAATCTTCGTTTACAGCAAAATCTCCATTTATAACATAATTTCCATTTTCGTCTGGATCACGAAGAATTACTTCTTTTTCTGGTTTTGTTACATTTTCATCGTAACTATCTTTTTGATATACTCTTACATAATCTACCTCATAAGTAGCATTTTCAAAGTCTGTTGTATCATCTGGATAACCAACCCAACTTCCACCTACTGCAAGATTTAAAATCATATAAAATTCTTGATCAAATGGTGCTGGATAAGTAATTTCTCCTTGTCCTTCTGTTCTAGAATACCAATCATCTTCTGTATGGAATAATACACCATCCATATACCAGTTAATCTTTCCTGGTAACCATTCTACTGCAAATGTATGGAATTCATCTGAATAACTTCCTTCTTCTAATGTATAACTTCCTTGACTTTCTCTATGTGGATTTCCATAATGAATGGTTCCATAGGACTTTGTTGT
>CAJFOH010000088.1 GCA_904395845.1 uncultured Lachnospiraceae bacterium | reverse complement strand
GCCAAACGTATTAAAAAAAGTGGAAAATCATTTGACTCCTTATATGGTTATCAATATTTAAATGCTATTTTCTTTGAACGCTATTACCACTTAGTTGCCACTCCGCTGAAATGGAAAATCATTATTAATTCTGGAATTATTGTATTGGGAGTGATTGCATCCTTTGTTCCAATTGTGCGCCAATACGATGGTGTTTGGCTTGCTATAACCTCACTTACCCCTTTTCTTGTACTCTATATGTATTGGGACAGTATTGGACCACGTATTACAAAAGCCTTTTTCTTTAACTGTGATGTAAGCCTATTAAAATATGGATATTATCGTAAAAAAACTGCTGTATTAGAAAATTTTAAAATACGTTTAAGATACATTATTAAATTTTCTTTTCTCCCTTCTTCTATTTTAAGTTTGGGAGTTGTCCTTCTTACCATACTAAATGGACATCAAAATGATATGATAATTGCACTATCTATTGGTGCTACCATCATACTCCTATCCATATTTTTTTCTATGTTTCATCTACTATTGTATTATCTATTACAACCATATACGGAAGATAACTCTTTGAAAAGTCCACTTTTTTCTTTCCTCAATGGGCTTCTCTACTTTTTGTGTTATTTTTCTTCTCAACTTAGAACATCTTCCATATGGTTTCCTATAGGAATTTTAATCATTACCATTATTTTTATTCCTATTTCTTATATTTTGATTATAACCTTTGCTCCAAAGACATTTAAAATACGCTAATATGAGATAACATAAAAATACTCCCTTTTACGATTGTATCTTCTATCATAGAAATCATCACAATCATAAAATAGGGAGTATTTTCATATTTTTAATATATGAGTCTAAGACAAAATACGTTTTATATTTCTATCAGCCATCTTTTATATCATAAAATAAAGGATAAAGATAACAAGTAATGCCCAAACAGACTTATTAATTTGCTTTGCCTTTCCACTAGCAATCATAGCAACTGCATATGCAATAAATCCAATAGCAATACCATCAGCAATAGAATAAGTAAGAACCATAATAATTACAGTCACAAATCCTGCTGTTGCAGCTACAAAATCATCCCAATCAATTTCTTTTAATTGTTGTGCCATTAAAATACCTACAACAACTAATGCTGGAGCTGTTACTGCATTTGTTACAGAAGTTAAAATAATTGGTGAAATAAAAATAGAAGCAAGGAATAACACCCCTGTTGTACAAGCAGTTAAACCAGTTTTTCCGCCAACACCTACACCTGCAGTAGACTCAACATAAGATGTTACAGTAGATGTACCAAGTATAGAACCTGCTACACTTCCGATTGCATCCCCAAATAACGCACGTTCAATATTTTCAACTTCTCCCTTTTCATTCACAATTCCGATTCTATTTGCAACAGCTACTAATGTGCCCGCTGTATCAAAGAAATCTACAAAAATAAATGAGAAAAGTACAACTACACATTGTAATGGGTCTTGGAATAATTCCCCAAACCCTTGCATAAATGCACCTGTTGTAGAAATTGTAAAATCAAAATTAAATGCTTTATCTGGTAACATAGGCATTCCCTCAATATGAAAAACCTCTCCACAAATAATTCCTACAATAGCTGTAATTACCATACCAATAAATACTGCTGAAGAAACTTTTCTTGCTAATAAAGCGATTGTAATTAAAATACCAAATACTGCTAATAATACAGTAGGACTTTTTAAATTTCCTAATGCAACACCTGTGGATTCATCCGCTACAATAATTGCTGCATTTTTTAAACCTACAAAAGCAATAAAAAATCCAATTCCTGCCCCAATAGCTAATTTTAGTTGCTGTGGAATTGCATTAATAACTACTTTTCTAATTTTAGTGACAGAAATAAGCACAAAAACGATTCCAGAAAGGAATACCGCTGCTAATGCTGCTTGCCATGAATATCCCATTTGACCACATACTGTATAGGCAAATAACGCATTTACTCCCATACCTGCTGCCAATGATACAGGATAATTAGAAACTACACCCATAATAATAGATGCGATTGCTGCTGAAATTGCTGTTGACATAAAAACAGCTTGCGAATCCATGCCAGTGGAAGATAATACCGCTGGGTTTACTCCTAAAATGTACGCCATCGCCAAAAAGGTAGTTAATCCAGCAATAAGCTCTGTTTTAACTGTTGTTTTCTTTTCTTTCAGATGAAAAATCTTTTCTAACATCTTACTCCTCCTTCTTCTTTTCTTTTCATGTAATTCATTTGTAAAACTATTTATTGTCTTTACAAATAAATATTCTGATGTTGTAAGACAGCCATTATTATATCCCAACTCTATTATATATACAAGGTAGTTCCTTTTATTTTTTTTAATTTTTTTTATTTTTTGTTAATTATTATATGGATATGTTATATCTTCACATAAAAAATGTGCATTTTTCTTTCTATTTTTCATAATCCATTCTTGAACCATTATTCTATATTCTTCTTTTGTC
>CAJFOH010000087.1 GCA_904395845.1 uncultured Lachnospiraceae bacterium | reverse complement strand
CCTGTGCTGATACTCCTAATATTTTTGAAAACTCATTGACGGGATAATATCTACTCATATAGGAACTCCTTGTAATATTATCCCATCGTAGAAATTATAAAAATAAATAGTATTTTATAACTATTTATAAGTTTTATTTAACAGCTTGTCACCCTCCCATTCAACCGATCCCTTCTCTCTTTCCAATCTGGCATTCTCTCCTCTACAAACTGATAAAATTCCTTAGAATGATTAGGATGAATGAAATGTGTAAATTCATGTAGAACTACATAGTCAATACATTCCATTGGTTTTTCTATTAACTTACTATTTAGAGTAATGATACATCTACTTGGACGACAAGAACCCCACATTGTTTTCATCCCTCGAATTTTTATCGTAGGAAATGGTATCCCAAATGTTTCAAATAGTGGATATGTTTTCTTAAAAATATCCATAAAAATTTGCTCTTGCAATGATTTCATCCACAAATTCCACAACTTTTGCTTTCGTTTTACATCACCAGTATCCTTCACTGTCATAACAAGTAAATTTCCATCTTTCACAATAGACT
The DNA here is from genome assembly GCA_904395845.1 of uncultured Lachnospiraceae bacterium. Taxonomy (GTDB): domain Bacteria; phylum Bacillota; class Clostridia; order Lachnospirales; family Lachnospiraceae; genus Fimimorpha. The sequence goes on along the minus strand of CAJFOH010000087.1, from coordinate 2,917 downwards.
CACTATTTCCAGTCACTACCTTTAATGTAACACTTTCCCCTAGTAACTTATAAACATCTCCCTCTTCATAAGAATTGCTTTCTTTCCTTTGTTCATTTGAGAGTCCTTCATATTTTTTTAATACATTTATAATCATCCTCTCTTTCTCAAGAATCAAACCATCAATAACGCTAGCAGGAACTGTTTTACTTGCTGAAACTAAAATTCTTTTATCTGATTTAATACGAATATTAATATTTTTAACTGCTTTTCGTGTTAATAGATATTCCAATGTGGTAGTCTTTCCTTGTACCACTCTTGTTTCGGTATATAATATACCCTCTTTTTCCTTTGATTTCACCTATTTTGCCCCTTTATACTACATTTCTACATTCAATTACCACTTATTCCACGCTTTTTCTATTCTGTATCTTTTCTTAAGATCTCCTTTGGTGGCTCAATTTCATTTGCTAATGTATGTTCTGTCAATTCCGATAATAATTTAATTTTCTGATTTAACATATCTCTCATACAATTTGGTACATGCTCTTGATGAGCTCTATGTATTGCTACACATTCTTTACAATTTCCATGATACCTACATGCTTTCTTACAAGGGCAATGATCTTTCTCTTTGTATTCTTCACGAAATTTTGATGCAAATTCTTCTTGAAGTCGTAATCCCTCTGCTCGATTCCCTTTATGGAATTCCACCATTGCTCGTTTTTCAATTTCATTTCCTTCTATTTTCATCTTTTTCTCCTTAAAGATAGCTTTTTCTTTATTCCTATTTTTGTTTCTATTCCTATTTATATTAATAATCTTATTTTCTACAGCTACAATTTTCTTACCTATAACATTCTAATAAACGTTTCCCCGTTTCCGTTTGAAATAAATGAGAAATCTCTAAAACCTTTTTCTTTGTATCTTCATGTTCAAAACAACCAACCAGTAAATCTGCTTCTATTAACACTTGATGAATTCTTCCTCTATCCTTACTATAATCGTGATGATGCAATACCAAATCAAGAATTTCATCCCTCTCTTCCTTGTCATATGCATACTTATTCAAAAAAGACATAACCAATTCTGGTGCTTCTTTCTTTTGATTACTTTGGGAAGCATCTTGATATTTTTCTTTACAAACTTTAATAGCAATATCATGAAGAATGGCCGCTGCCTGTACCACATTTCTTTCCTGTTTTGACAGTTTCTCTCCATTTGCAATTATTTTTGTTAATGCATACACTTGTAAAATATGAGTACTTCTTCGTAAATGTCCTTGTTCAAACATAACTGCATCTTGTAATAACTGTTCTTCCCTATGTTCCATTCCATTTCTCCAATCTTCTAACATTTGTATATTTCCTATCATACTTTATAACATCATTATACCATACTTCTGTTCATAATACATACTATTATCTAACTTCTACCTCCCCACTTGCTCTCCTACTTATATTCTTTTATAATAAATATAACACAACACTTAGAAAGGATATATTTCATGGAAGCATTGATTGAAGTTATTAAACATCACCCATTATTTCAAGGTATTCAAACAAAAGAGTTATCTCCCATGCTTTCTTGCCTTCAAAGTTATGTAAAATCTTACAAAAAAGAGGAAATTATTATCCTAACCCAAAATACAGTAACATCAATAGGAATTATTTTATCAGGTTCTATTCATATGATAAAAGAAGACGAGCATGGTCATAAAACTCTACTTACAATTATGAAAGAAAATGAACTATTTGGAGAAACCTTTGCCTGTGGAGCATTGCAACATTCAAAAGTTACCTTCAAAGCTGCCTCTGATTGCCAAATATTATTTTTACCATTTTACAAGGTATTGCACACTTGCAATATGACTTGTGTATTTCACCATCAATTAATTGAAAATATGGTGCAACTAATTTGCAAAAAAAATGTTCAGCTAATGGAAAAAATAGAAATTACATCAAAGAAAACTCTTCGTGAAAAAATATTATGCTATTTAAACATTGAATCGCAAAAACAAGGCACAAAAACATTTCAATCACCCCTTGGGCGTGTAGAAATGGCAGAATACTTATGTGCTGACCGTAGTGCTTTAACAAGAGAACTAAACAATATGAGAAAGGAAGGTATCATACAATTTGAGAAAAATATTTTTTCTCTCCCTCGTTAAATAACTATCAAATATTTTTAAAAAAAGGTATTTATGTTGCACACGCAACGTACATACCTTTCTTTTTATGTTATTTTATTAACAATAACTACTATATCTATAAATTTTGGAGGTACACTATGGGATTTTGTATGAGCAAAAAAGAAATGAATCAATTTTTTATGGCTTTACAAGAAAATTACCACATTTATGCACCACGTTGTTTTACTGGTGGTGGACGTTTTTCTGATACAGATTGTATTCGTTATGATGAAGTTAATAATATAGAAGAAATTGTATTTGACAAGAAATCTGAATTTTCCTTTAAGGAAATTCTAACCCCAATTTCTCAAACTCTTTTTTATTTTACCGAAGATAAGGTAACAGAACCAAATATTTCAAACAAAGGAGCTGTGATTTTTTTAAGAAGTTGTGATTTACATGCTGTAAAACGTTTGGACCATATGTACTTACACAATGGTCCTGCCGATTATTATTACCATAAATTACGTGAACGTGTAAAATTTGTTCTTATGGGCTGTGAACAATCTTTTGAAAACTGTTTTTGTGTAAGTATGAACAGCAATCAATCCCACAATTATCATTTAAGCATTGATATGCAAGAAGATGGTAATTATCTGATTGACTGTAAAGAAGAAGAATGGTCAACTATACTTGCAAATATGAACTGCCAAACAAAAAAGGTTACACCAAACTATGTGACTCAAAATAACATTTCCGTTCATATTCCTGAAGACTTAGATGCATCTGTTGCAAAAAGCTCTATGT
>CAJFOH010000086.1 GCA_904395845.1 uncultured Lachnospiraceae bacterium | reverse complement strand
CATTCTATTCTTTACTTTGTACTCATTCCTATTATATTATAATTATCAACTAGCCTTTGTTTTCGTATAAAGATATGTATGCTCTTTATTTATAAATACATACGATTCTTTCCTACCAAAACTTGTTTCATCAATCAATTATGAGTCATTGTTCTTTGATTGACTGTTACTTGTTGATATCCATAACAAATAAATGTTGAGACAAATTTGATGCTATGTCCACTGAGGTAGTATAAACAGTATTTGTTATAACTGTTGTTTGATTATTGGTTCGATTTTTTGTTTCTTTTAGATTTGTTTGTATCATAATTACTACCTCCTTTTATTATTTATAATATATCAATCCAAATATATTACATTGAAGCTATACTATCATTGTGATAATTATTTGTCAATCATTTTTTGGATTTTTTTATTTCATCTTAATTTTTTATTTTAGAATATTTTCAATTTAAACTATTTTATGATAGAAATATTCGTTTAAATTTTTCTACTTATATACACCAAATTCATAACCTAACGCACGAGCTTGATCAATAAAATCACCTAATGCTTGTGTATTTGATTGGGATACTGCATGTAATAAATAAATTGCTCCTGGATGAAGAGCTTCAACACAACGTTGTAATGTAACAGAAGGTGCTGGTTGATCGTCTACAATCCAATCCTTATGAGCAAAGCTCCAAAATACAGCACGATATCCTAGGCTATCTAACAAAGCAAGTGATTGTTGGCTAAAAATTCCTGCTGGATAACGGAATAATTTCATTTCATATCCATAGTTGTCCTTAATGTAATTATGCATCCACATAATATCCTCTACTTGTTGGTCAATGGTAAAGCTTGGCATACCATTTGCTGGATGTTTAGAACTATGATTTCCAATCACATGTCCTTCATCTACCATTCTCTTTACCAAATCAGGATTTCCTTCAACAAATTGTTTTGTTAAGAAGAATACTGCCTTTACATTTTTTTCCTTTAATGTATCTAAAATCGTTGGAGTAAATCCATACTCATATCCTTCATCCATTGTTAAATAAATTGTATTTGTATCTTCTTTAATAAAGTCTGCATATGCACCAAATTGTTTTTGATAGTTTAATGCTGTTGTTGGTCGATTTTTTTCATCTCTACTTGGTCCATATCCCCAACCTTGTGGTGTATTATCAAGAGAAGCAATATCACCAGTAAGTGGTGGATTTGTTTCTGGCACTGCTGGTGCAACGCTACTTGCTACTTCTTTGCTTGTTTCTTCTTGTGATTGTGGATTTGTTTGTTCCACTGATTGACTTTCACTTTCTTGTGCTTTACTGCTTTCAGTTTTGCTGTTTTCAGCTTTGCTGCTTTCAGTTTTACTGTTTTCAGCTTTGCTGTCCTCTACACTACCTTCTTCTACGGAAATATATTGTGTTGCCACATAACAGTTGGTACCATTATAACTTACCATACTCCATACATCACCATATCCAATGCGAGTAAGTGTTGTTCCCTTTGGCACTTCTGCTACAACTTCCCCATCTACATTGGCATCATTTCTTAATGTTGCATCAGATAATACAATAACTGTTTCATTAACAGATATTAATCCATTTTCTAATGTTTCACTTTCTTTTGTTGTATCTTCGCTACTTGTTTCTACTGGTTGATTGGTATCCACTGTTTTTTCTGAACATCCAGAAAATGCAAGTGTTCCAAGTAAACAAATAATTCCTATGTGTCTTGTCCAGTTTCTCATGACTACCTCCTAATATGTAAATATAATTGTAATTGTTTTATGTAATCTCTGTGTACTAGCCTAATGGCACGCTTAATTATACCAAACTTAACTCCAAATCTCAAGTTACATTTTTCTTACGTTTTTCTATCTACTTTTTTCAAAAATCATTGAAATATCGTTATACAACTGGTATGTTTCATTTTTTATTTTACGCTATGGAAATTTTAACCTACAAAAAACAGGTATAAATTTATTAAAATGGGTCATCATTCCTATTATAACAACATTGATATGTAATCCACAATAGGAGGAATTTGTATGGCATTATATAAAGTTGAAATTTGTGGTGTAAATACTGCCAAATTACCACTTCTTAGTAATGAACAAAAAGATGCTTTATTTAAAAGAATTGCAGAAGGGGACAAACTTGCAAGAGAAGAATACATCACAGGAAATCTACGATTGGTCTTAAGTGTCATTCAACGTTTTTCTGGAAATGGAGAGAACATTGATGATTTATTTCAAATTGGTTGTATTGGTCTTATGAAAGCCATTGACAATTTTAATATTGATTTAAATGTGAAATTTTCTACCTATGCAGTTCCTATGATTATTGGAGAAGTAAGACGATATTTGCGTGATAACAATTCCATTCGTGTTTCCCGCTCTCTTAGAGATACTGCTTATAAAGCAATTTATGCCAAAGAACAGTTTATTAAAAAATATGACAAAGAACCTACCATCCATGAAATTGCAAATGAAATTGGAATGAGCAAAGAAGATATTGTATATGCCCTTGATGCCATTCAAAGTCCAGTTAGTCTTTCAGAACCTGTGTATAGTGATGGTGGGGATACCTTATACGTTATGGATCAAATTAGTGATAAGAAAAACAAAGAAGACACTTGGATTCAAGAAATTTCCCTAAAGGAAGCACTAAAACGATTGCCAAGTAGAGAACGTGGCATTATTAACATGCGTTTTTTTGAAGGAAAAACTCAAATGGAAGTAGCAAAAGAGGTAGGTATCTCTCAAGCACAAGTAAGTCGAATTGAAAAAAATGCATTAAAAACTATGAAAAACTATTTATCCTAATGATATATATGAATATATAATAAGACTCAAAGTCTGTTTCCTTAAACACTTGTAATTTTAAGGAATTAATTACTTATAACTTTGAGTCTTATTTGTATTCTACTAAATATAATAATAGTTTTCTATTCTATTTTTTATCATGTTTCTTTCATATCATGATACTTTTTTGAATCAAACGTTCCTATCTTTTTATCAACTAATACTGCATTTATCATAGAGCCACATACATTTAGCATAGTTCTTGGCATATCAATAATAGGGTCAATGGCTAAAATTGGGCTTATATTTGCAAATTGGGCTCCCATTCCCATACCTGATAGGGAAACCGATGCAGCCATAGTTGCTGTCCCTGGAATCCCTGCAATTCCAAGGGAACCAATGGAAACTACGATGACAGTCATAATAGCTGTTAGTAAATCAAATGGCATACCTGTTACATTGCATACATATACAATTAACAATGCTGGGAAAATACCTGCACAACCTTGCATACCCGCTGTTGTCCCAAAACTTGCAACAAAGGTTGCTGTGCTTTCATTAACTCCCATCTTATCTTTTAATGTTCCAATCGTAGAAGATAAACACCCTACGCTAGAACGAGAAGTAAAGGCAAATATCATAGTTGAACCAGCTTTTTTTAAGTAGCATACTGGATTACACTTACAAAAAGCTAATATGATTAAATGTACAATAAATTGAACGGCTGCTGCAATATAAATTGCTAAAATAAATTTTCCTACTTCTATCATAGAGGAAATTCCACGATTGGCAATGGTATTGGATAACAGACAAATAACTGCCCATGGCATATAATCTAAAATTAAATCTGCCATATTTACCATTGCTTTATGAAATGCTTTAATTCCACTATATAATGGCCTTGCAAGTTCCTTATCTTCTTGATTGATCCACCATACTGCTGTTCCAAAAATTCCTGCAAAAATAACAACACCTAGCACATTACTATCTACCATGGCAGATACAATATTGCTTGGAATTAAATGTAATAAGGTAGATGCCACAGATGTAATTTCTTTTCCAGTTGTTTCTGCATCTACAATCACTTGTTCTCCTACTCCAACTTGTAAGACAACTCCAACTAAAATTCCTATCATTGCTGAAATTGCCACCATAAAAAGCGTAATCACAATGGTATATTTTACCAATTTTCCCATTGTTTTTCCTTGCTCTAAATGAATAATAACGTTACAAATTGACGCAAGGACTAACGGAATGACAATCATTCGTATAAGATATAAAAATCCTGTTCCAAACAGCTGGTACCAGTTACTTATCTCTTGTATCCACGTTACATTGGACGGATCTTCTGGAAATCCACCTACTAGCTGAATGCAAAATCCAAGTGCAAGCCCCATTCCAGTTCCAATAATAACAACTTTTGAAAATCCCATTTTCTTCTTGCGATATAAGACGTGCATAACAAAAAATAACCCTACTAATACAACAAGAAACAAAACAGTTCTAATATCACTTATTTTTAAAAAGGTTTGTAAAAATTCTTGCTTCATTGATTCTCCTTTCGTTATTGATTTTTAATTTTTTCTTCTAAGTCCATTAAATACATCCAACGTTCCATTTTCTCTTCTAGCAATTGTTCTACTTCTTCTTTCTCTTTTGTTAATTCATTTAACTTAATAAAATCAGTAGCAGACGTTCCGATTTGAATGTCTATGTTTTCTAATTTTTCTTCTAATTCTTGTATGACTTGCTCAATGGTTTCATAATCTTTTTGTTCTTGATAAGAAAACTTTAATTTTCTAGGACGATTCCCTCGATCTCCACTTTTTTTCTCCTCTGCCTTCACAGGTTTGTCAATCAACGGTTCGTCTTCTTTTTTCGTTAACATATAATCTGTGTATCCACCTTCGTACTGACGAAGTATTCCCCCTTGTTCAAAGGCAAAAATTCTTCTTACTACTCGGTCTAAAAAATACCTATCATGAGACACTGTAATGACAATACCATCAAACTCATCTAAGTAACTTTCCAAAATGGTTAATGTTTGTATGTCTAAATCATTGGTTGGCTCGTCTAAAATAAGAACATTTGGTGCTTCCATAAGAACACGAAGCAAATTCAAACGTCGTTTCTCTCCACCAGATAATTTTCCTATGAGTGTATATTGCATACTAGATGGGAATAAAAACCGTTCTAACATTTGAGATGCGGAAATACTTCCATCTTTTGTTTTTACATATTCTGCTGTTTCTCTAATGTAATCAATAACACGCATATTGGGATCCATATATGCAATTCCATCTTCTTTTTTGCTTTCAATTTCCTGTGCATAATAACCTATTTTAACGGTCTGTCCAATTATAATTTCCCCACTATCTGCCTTTTCTTTTCCAATTAGCATTTTCATTAACGTGGACTTTCCACAACCATTTGCACCAATAAAGCCAATTCTATCCTGTTTTAAGAAAATATAAGAGAAATCATTGATTAACTTCTTTTCTCCAAATGCCTTTGAAATTCCTTGAATCTCTATTGTTGTTCGACCTAAACGTGAAGAAATCGAACTCATCTCAATAGAACCATCCTTTTGTGGACCAGATTGTTCTTTTAGCTCATAAAAACGCTCAATCCTTGCTTTTTGCTTTGTAGACCTAGCTCTAGCCCCTCGTTTTATCCATTCTAGCTCTACTTTTAAAATACTTTGTCGCTTTCTTTCTGTGGCAAGTTCCATATCTTCCCTTTGTTGCTTTAACTCTAAAAAACCAGAATAATTGGTTTCATAACTATAAATACTTCCTTTATCAATTTCCACAATACGATTGGAAATACTATCTAAGAAGTATCTATCATGAGTAACCATAACCAGTGATTTTTTCCATTTTTTCAAATACTCTTCAAGCCAATCTGCCATTGTATTATCTAAATGGTTTGTCGGTTCATCTAATACTAAAATATCAGCTGGCGAAAGAAGAGTTGCTACAAGAGCTACTCTTTTTTTCTGACCACCTGATAAATAATCAACATTTTCGTTATAATCAGTAACTCCCAAACGATTTAGCATTGCCTTTGCTTCGCTTTCAATCGTCCACTTATTCTCATTTGTAATATTATCTTTTAAAATAGCTTCTAAAATGGTACTACCTTCTTCAAAAACAGGATTTTGTGGCAAATAGCGAATAATCACATGATTTGCCTTTGTCACTTTTCCTGTATCTGCTTCTTCTATACCTGCTATTATTTTTAAAAGGGTTGTTTTTCCTGTCCCATTAATACCAATAATTCCTACTTTTTCTCCCTCATTTAGAGAAAAGGATACATCATTAAGTAATACTTTCTCTGTGTAGGATTTTGTTACATTTTCTATTGTTAATAAGTTCATTTTGACACCTTTCATATCGTACTTTTCTCGCTGATAAAAAACGATACTATGTATTATACGTCTTTCTTAGTATTTTGTCAAAATATGATAGCCTTTTAACAATTCTCATATCGAACCATTTCTTTTTTTAGTCTTCGTATTATCTTTTTTTCTAATCTTGAAATATAGGATTGAGAAATACCTAATAAATCAGCTACTTCTTTTTGCGTCATCTCAGTGCCATCTCTAGACGTTAAACCAAATCGCAGTTCTACAATTTGACGTTCTCTTGGAGTTAAAATTTCCATAGCCTTTTTTAATAATTTTTTCTCAATTTCATTTTCAATATCTTTATAAATCACATCTTCTTCTGTTCCTAAAATGTCTGATAACAACAATTCATTTCCGTCCCAATCTACATTTAATGGCTCATCAATGGAAACTTCCAATTTAGTTTTGTTATTTCTTCTTAGATACATTAAAATTTCATTTTCAATACAGCGTGAAGCATAGGTTGCTAACTTTATATTTTTATTAGTGTTAAATGTATTGATTGCCTTAATTAATCCGATGGTTCCAATAGAAATTAAATCTTCAACACCTACTCCTGTATTATCAAAACGTTTTGCTATGTACACAACCAATCGTAAATTATGTTCAATAAGAAGCGCTCTTGCCTTATCCTCATCTTCTGTGCCTAATAACTCTATCATTTCTGCTTCTTTTTCAGCTTCTAATGGCATTGGAAGTACATCACTTCCACCAATGTAATGGATTTCTCCTTGGGTTCCTTTTACTACATTTCTAAATGTAGGCACTACTTTTAATTGAAATCTATTTGGAATAGATACTTTCAGTAACATGTTTTTTCCTCCTCATACATTTGGGTGTAATATCATTTTATACTCTTTGTCTTTTGAAAATTTTGTTGGACTTATCCCTATGAGTGGTTCTATCATTGTTTTCTCTCCAGTATCTTGTTTGATTGTCATTGATGTAATACGAATAGCTGGTAATAGCCCTCTTTCCTCTCCTACACTCTGAAAAGGAACCATATGTACAAACACTCCTTTTGATAAAAAATCTTCCAGATGCATCATAGGATTTTTCAAATAGTTTCCTATTTCTGTGCCAAATAGCTGATTTGCAATTTCATCATCAATTAGACTAACTGCATTTTTTTTCGTTTCTTCTACTTGTGGTAAGTAAAGACGATTTCCACTATCAATTAGTGCTACAACCTCCACTTTTCTATTCTGAAATTTCATAATAACTTCTATCAGTGGCTTCTGCTCCTGTTTTTTTCGTTTATAACCTCCATATACTCCCACCATACAGATTCCAATGATACCTATTACTACAAATAAATAATTTCCTATGATTCCCTTTTCTCCATATAAAACTTGTCGAATTCCTCCTCTTAGATTTAGATGAAAATAGAACGCATTTAACATGCCTCCCATTATAAAAGCTATTACCATAAATCTTATCCATGCCACAACACGATATTTCATAGCTGTAACAGGATAAGCAATACAACACATAAGAAAACCTATCAAAAGGGTAATAAAAAAGGAAATGTCTTGAAATAAACCTTTGGTTACTAGCGATATCACTGCCCAAATACTTCCAACAATACCTCCCAATAACAAACGCCACCAAGATGTTGTATAGTCAAATAGTTTATGGCATAAAAATAATAACCATATGTTCATTAAGACATTGATGATAACATAGATGTCTATATAAATCATATGGTTATTATAACGTAATACTTATAAATAATTTGTCAAATTTTGTATGGTATTTTGGAAAAGATTCCCTTCTAGTTCTATCTATTTCGACAACGTAGAGGGATTACTTCTCTTTTACCTCTACTTTTTTACTTCCTATAAACTTATTCCATAACCACATATAAATTGGTGCGATAATAGGAAGTAAAATTACAAATGGAATTTTGAAGTTTTCACTTTCTTATATAATTATTACCTTTACTATATTTTTTATGTATATATATTTTCTCTATTCAATAAAAACTTAACTGTTTCAATATCTCCTTCTAATTTTGCAATGGAAAGTGCTTGTTCATATAACTTTTTACACTGTTCTCTGCTTTGTTCATCATTTCTTCCATGATATAAGTTCCATAATATTTCATAAAGAATACCTGATGCCCCTTTTATTCTTCCTTTTCGTATCATATTTTTAAATAGTTGTTTACTTAATTGTATTGCCTCTTCATGATTTCCTTTATCTCCAATAATACCAATAAAATTTATCATAAGAAGCATTTGGGTATTGTTTAAGTAACATTCATTTATTTTCCCTTTTTGATAGCTTCTAGTACATCGTTCAAAAAGTTTATAGGCATCATCAATTCTTCCACTTTTTTTATATAGCAATGCAATATTATTAAGAATAATTCCCTCTTGTCTTGACATAATATGTTCTTCAAAGCTAACATCTGGATAACTTGGCATAGTTATTTTTATGGCTTTTTCACACATTTCTTTTAGTTGAATATCATTAATATTAAAACTCTGTTTTTGAAGAATTGCTTTTGTAAAATATAAATACTGACGATTTCGTTTGCTCTTTTTATCCAAATTTTCTTCCAAAGACATTACTTCTCGCCTTGCCAACTCCAAATGATGTAAATATATATGGGTTGCTATCTTTGGATATTTTCCAACAATATCTTCTTGATAACTGTCCAAAAAAAGTCGTTCTTTCTCTATTGGCATTCCTAACTTTTGTAATAAAAGCTGAATTTTCTTCCAGCGAATCCGTTGCTTTCCACTTTCAAAACGGGAAATCGTTTCTGGCTCTATCACGCCTTCACTTAATTCTAATTGCTTAATGCAAAGGGATTCTCTTTTTTGTTTGATTGCTTCTGATACTAAGACAGAATTTTCTATCATCATATATGGAAAAACACTGTATGGATTTTCATCATATTCTAAAAACACATCCAATAAATACTGCCTTTGTTTTTGCAACTGTTCTTTTGTGCAAATGGAAAGTGCGATATCCTCGTTCCAATACTTTAATAACATATCCATCAATGGAACCATTCCTCCTACACTCCTGGTATGTAACAATAACTCCATTGCTTTCATACATATTTGAGGAATGTTTTGTGTATTCCCATACACCTCCTCTAATCTTGCCAAACTCCAAGCAATGTATGGATATATCTTAACTAATTCATCTTTTTCCTCTTTGAAATGATCCATACTATAAGATGCTGCCCACTCTAAACATTCCCTTGCTGTTTCATACTCATTTCCATCTCTATATGCATAAGCCATTAATATAAAAATCTCTAATTCAAAAACAGATAGCACAGGTATTTTTTTACTTTGTTTTCTTATCTTAGAAGGATCAAATTCCATTAACTTAGCAGTATTTTCCAACTTTTGTAACCGAATGGTTGGATCTACTTGCTCAAAAAGTAAAAAATAGCTTTCTATTAACTCTAAAAATAAGATATGAATGTTTTTAAATAATCCTTCCGACTTTGCCTTTTGTTGCAGACTACTTCTATATTCTGCACAATCTTTTCTCCCTTGAGCGATATTTAACTTCATAAATTCTGTATCAAAATTTTTATATCCATTCTGATATAAGTACCTCAAGCAAGCATTAACCGATTTACGAATTGTCATACGAAATTCATACCATTCCCATTCTTCTTCGGTCACATAACATTCATAAATATTTGTTGACATCCCCAAACGACTTAATAAAAAATCCCATGTAAATTTATCAATAATACACTTATCCTCTTCTACTGTTTTACATAAGCTTTCCAACATTACTCCCCTTGATAATTCTTTTCTTGAAATACCATATTTATTTCTTGTTGTCTTTAACAAGCGCCCTAATGTATATTCCGTTTGTTTCATCTTTATTCACTACCTCTTTTGTATCTTTTTAATCATTGGATTGCTTGTTAAGATTTTACCATTTTTTTACATATATTGCAACATTAATATTGATATTTTTTGCTTTTTTATTTCTCTATTTTTATTAATTTTCAAAATATTCTGAATATTATTTCCTGCCATCGTTTTGAACATTTGCTTTTAAACTTTTTACATCATATTTTTAAACTTGATTGTTTGCTTTCACTCTTTTCATAGCTTTTTCATACAATCAAATGATACAAGCTTACAACTTTCTCATAACTTTCCCACCATATAACAATAGCCAAATTTCAATCATAATAGGTATGGATAACACAAATGCTTTTCCTACTATATAGTTTCCCATGCCATTATACAAAAATACTACAACTGCTATAATATTGATAAGGAACAACGCTGGAAGAATGGTATAAGAAAACCATCGTTTCTTACTTTCTTTTGTAGAAAAATGGTTATTTTTTTCTACCATACAAATTCCATGAACGAAAAATGCTTCTTTACACCATGTGGAAGTGACTTCTAATGTAATATCATTTGTTCCCGTATCTGATATATATATGTTTCCACAAACGGGAAGCCCAAACGGATTGCATTCACCAGTTCCTAAACATATGGATAGGATCCAATAAAAGATAACAACAAAAATGGATTTTTTGTTTCTGAACATCTCGTTACCATATGTTATCTCTACTACACTATGTTCTGGACATGGAATTTCAATAGGGTTATCATCATTTTTTACGTTAACATCCCATACTTTTCCATTAATATTCACTTCGTATTTATAATTTTCTCTGTTTATATTACTATCTCTAAGTAAGATTTTCATTGTATGATGCCCCTCCCTCTTGTTCCTCTACAAGCCGTAATTCATGTTCTTTTTTATATAATATTCTCAAAACCTTATCGCTTAATCGAATGGAATACACCTGAGAGAGCATAAGTAACGCTACAACGAAAGCATCTGTTACTCTTCTTATATCTATCTTTTATCCAATGTTATAAATGTAAGAGTTAACAGCCATCCTGCACTTATTACATTTTCCATAACTATTATTTTATCACATGAATTTAATTTATTATCAGTTTATGTCCATTAATTGATATAATTAAGAAATCTTTTTTCATTCATTATATTGATATTAATTATTCCTTTTATTTTAAAATTTAATCTTTTTAATATATTTAACTTCTAATAGTCCATCAAACTCACTTCTTCTTACATTTTCACTTAATTCATATCCCATTTTTTCATAAAAACTTCGAGCACGTTTATTTTTTTCAAAAGTCCAAATTTCTATTACTTCGCTCTGAACTTCCTTTTCTACTTGAAGCAACAATTGTTTCCCCACTCCGTTACCCCACACTTGTGGCAATGTAAAAAGCGAGATAATTTCTGTTGTACTACGTTCTAAATCACAAAACCAAAAAACTTCTCCAACGAGTTCATTATCTATCAAAGCCACTCTTAAACTCCCTTTATTACAACTTAATACACTATCTATTACAGTAAAAAATCGTTCTTCAGATGCAATCTGATTAAGTTTTTCCAAAGAAAAATATTCCTGAAATGCTACCTTCCAAGATTGTGATATTACCTTTGAGATAAATGAAATATCTGTTTTTCTTGCCTGTCGTATTACTATGGAATTATTCATACTAATTACCCCTCCTACATTTCTTGTCTTTTTCTATATAATAATCTCTATAATATTTGGTTGCAAATGGATCTCTTTGATAATTACGATATATGCTTTTTATAATAAATGTATTATCTACTAGAAGAATCATTGCTGAAAATAAGGAGAGAATACTTGTTATAATTCCCCCCACGACTCCTATATTAACATAGCCAACACCTAGATAATTATCAAAGATATTATCAATTATATGAAATAAAATTGCTATGATACAGGTACCTGAATATAACTTTAAACAACTATGCATATCTGCTTTTATTGTAGAAAAACATTTTGTTCCTTTTTGCCACTCATAATAAAAAAGTAAGATAGCTATTATTAACTCGACACATAATATAGAAAAGTCTTTTCTCCATGAAAAAAATATCGTTAACACTGGCAAATTAATAATTAAAAATATAATTCTACTAGCTACAATTGCATCTTTTACCATTGCCTTATGAATCTTATCTTCTAGGATATTATCTATCTTCACATTACTTTTTATTTTGCCTTCCATCCTTCTCTTCCACCAAAAAGCGAAGTATAACACAAGCAATTGAACAAGTATCAATATTGTAAATTGTTGTTTACTTAACAGTCCTACTGCTGTATAATCTGCAATGCAGGAAAGTAGGATATATGTTACGATTATATACTTCATTTTTATTTTCCTCCTACGATAAAATAAATGGTCTTTTCGTACTTATCTTTCCACAGCGATTATTTTATCATCGAAATTAAGTCTATTATCAACTACTCTCTGTTATCTAATGTAATGAGCAAATCTTTTTTTATCTCTATATAAGTCTACCATGCGAAAGACAATGCATTCTATTCCAAATAGGGTATATATTGTATCGCACATAACAACTACCTCATTTACACAATCGCTTAATATATTTTCATAAAATATACTGGTATGTGGTGCAATAATAATTCCTACTCCTTTAACTATACCTATATATTTTATAACAAGCTCTAATTGGTTATATGGCTCTTTCTGTACTGGCTGTTTTTTTACAAAAAAATTCCCCTCAGTAAGTGCTAATACCGTTGCTCCACCAGTAACAAATGGCAAATACGGATCAACTTTTTTATAAATCAAATAACAAATAATTATCCCTACAATCATGCAGGTACAAATATGTAACTTCCATTTGTATTTACTCCATCCATTTTCCTTTAACCATAGGGCATATTCTTGTATCGCAAGACTTAAAGGAATCATGATAGATAATAAACAACTTCCCTGTATTGTATAATAATTCATAAGTTTCCCCCATTAATATCATATATCAGCTCATTATTGACTTTTTTAGAGACCTAAATTCACTTATAATACCTATATTTCTAATCCCTTTTACTATCCTATATTCTACATTAATGTCTTCTTTTCATTTTAAACAATCAAAATAATAGTAAGTAATTTTATCATCTATAACTATAATCTCAATTATTTTTCTATTTATTATAGTTTTTCCTTTCATATATAATATCATACAGTACAATATTCTGTCACTATCTTTTTATTTTTTATGTTAATTAATACATTTTAAATTCAAAACTTTTAAATACAGTTGTTAGATTAAAGACTCTTATTATTTTCCTCTAACACGATGTCATTTAAAAGCAATTATATGAAAATAAAGGCGATACTCATATTTATAGTAACGCCTTATTATTTACCAAAACCAATATTTTTTCTTAGTAAGTACATATATAGTACAACCTGCTATTCCTAGAACAATGAATATGGCAACGGAGATTATTTGTACTTTATATTCCACAATTTTATGATTCATCATTTTATATTCCCCTGCGATATCTAAATTCATTTCTGATTTTGGATCTATGTTTAATTTTTCATATTTACCTTTCTCTTCATTATACAGATAAATATATTTTAAATCGTTTTCATTTTCTACTATAACGGATACTATACCTGGCAAGTTTTTCCCATTATTAAGAAGAAAGGTTAATGCTCCTTTTTCTTCTTTTGCATTTAATTCTGTATGGAATTCGTTGTCATAATTTACAATATTCTCTCCTTTAATAATAATTTTATATCCATCTCCTAATATGTTCATTGTTTTATTTCTTTCCCTTAGATACTTTAACATATCTTTATCCAATATTGGATAATCTTCTACATTTATTTCAACCATCTCTTTTCCCTGAAATAGTTCCATAAACTTCTTATAATCACTTGATACATCTACTGTTTCTACATATCCAACATTTTCGTCGTCTACTTGTTTCTCTGTTCCATTTACAATAACAGTAACTGCATTGCTCATATCCTCATTAGAAACAACAATCGTCGTATTCCCAATATTTTTAGCTACTACTTGTCCAGTTGAAGATACTTCTACTATATTGGTATCTAATGACTTGTATGTAACATTTTGGTTGGCTTCTACTGGAAATACTTCAGCCTGCAATTGGAAAATTTCTTCCTTTTTTAATATAAGGTAGGTTGTGTTTAATTGAATAGAAGCTGTACCTTTTTTTACTGTTATCTCTTGTTTTTTTGAAAAATTTCCAGCTTTTATCGTTATAACTGCCTTTCCCACAGAAATTCCACGAATTTCTCCTGACTGATTCACCGTTGCTACTTGTGGATTACTAGATTCATAAAATATTGTTTGCTCCGTTGCATCTACTGGCAATACGGTTGCACTTACGGTAATACTTTTATCCACTTCTACTGTATCTTCAAATCCACTTACTTGTATATCTGTTACTGATATTACACTTTCTGTTTCCTCTTCTTTTACTTCTAATTTAAATTGCTCTTTAATTTCTCCACATACCACTGTAATTGTGGTACTTCCAATAGATACTGCTGTAATTCTACCCATTCCATTAATAGTAGCAACTGTTTCATTACTTGAACTATAAGTCACAGATGTTTCTGTTGCATCATAAGGCAAAATGGTAACTGTTAATAGTTGTTTTTCCCCTACAATCATAGTAGTACTATAATCACCTAAGTCTAATTCCTCAGCTTTGATAGTCTTTGTTTCCTCTTCACTCTCTTTGGAGCTTTCTATTTCTTTCGATTCACCTTCCAGTATAGGAGATGTTTCTTCTTTTTCCTCCCAATCTTCTATCTCCATACTCCCACCAATTTCATGTATAGGTTCTGTTTCCTCAACTTCAAAGGATTCTTCTATATAGTTTTCTTTCCCTTCACCTAACGTATCCTCTATTTCCCTTCCATATATTGGACATACATTAAAATAAATTAAAACAACAAGTTGTAGTAAAGTCATTATTAAAAAACTGTTCTTTTTTTCTTTTATCATCTTGTTAATACTCCTAATGCCTCCATTACATAATCAAAATAAGTTACCTCATCATACTGTATTCTTGCCACTACTGCCATTCCATTAGATATAGAAACACGATTTCCATCCTTACTAATCAAATAGTCACTATTTGGTTCTATATATACTTTGAAATATGAAGATGTTTCACTATTATTACTTTCTGTTGTAGTAATATCACTATCAATACCCACAACCTTACCTCCAATTGTTCCATAGACAGACTGAGTAAGACCTGATACTTCAATGTCCACACTATCTCCTATCTTTGTTCTTGCCATATCTGATGGCTGCACATACGCTATAATCACATAAGTATCTTGCTTTGATGCAATACTAGCAATTGGCGAAGCTGCTTGAACAACCATACCTTTGTCATAATCTGATAACATATGTATAATCCCTGACTCACTAGCAACGATATTATACTCTCCTTTTCCCTGCTCTAATGCTGATAATTGAGAGTTAATAGTATCTAACTGTGTCTTTGCCTCTGCTATGGATGCTTCTGCCGATGAAATGGCAGAATAATAAATCTCTGTTACCTTTGCTTGATTTGTCTTAATTTGATTTTCAATTTGTTCGTCTGTATATCCATAGGATTTATAGGTACTAACATCTACTTGATTTTGTTCTACTTGGCTTTTATAGGATTCATATTGACTATAATATAATGTATCCTCACTTTTTGTAATATCAAAATAGTTTGTATCATCTTTAATTGATTGAACCAATTTTTCAAATTGACTAATTCTTGTTTCATAAGTCACTTTTTGTTCTTCTAGTTGAGATACTTGAAGATTTAATTCACTACTTTCTACTGAAAATAAAACTTCACCCTTTTCTACTAGACTTCCCTCTTCCATATAGATTTCAGAAATTTTTCCTGTATATGGTGACATTACATAATTTTTATTTTCACTTTCTACTATTCCCGATGCATGTATCATATAAGTTTTTGGTGTCTTAAAACTCCATATCGTGACAACTACTAGTAGAAAAACAACTGATAGTATAAGCATATAACCAAACTGGGGAGGATTTTTATCATACAAAAGTCTACTATCTTTTAATTGATCCATTGTCTTTATATATCTACTCATTTTGTACCCCTTCCTATCTTCTTCTATGTAAATACTCTTTTTCTCCTACAATAAGCCTCTTTTATTTTATTTCTTTTGGTACAAATACATCAGCAATCATAGTATTTTCTTCTTCATTTCTATCTACAAATACGGTGTAATTTCGTGTTGAAACATCAATATCTCGCTCAAATGCTTCAATATTAATTTTATCATAAGCCAATTTTAATTTTTCTTCTGCTCCTATAAATCTACAATACATACAATCTTGTATGCGAATTACTGATTCCATGGAATATGGTGGTTCTACATTATGAATAAAATGATTGCATTGGAGCATAAGATAAATCTCAATGTCTATTTCGTTTTGTTCATTTACAAATGTATTTGTATATTGAATGAGTGGTCCTATTTGATTGGCACCTTTTACCTTTATATAAGATGACATTTTTTCTATCTCTGTGTGAAAATCTAAATTGTCATCACTTAACAATAATTTGTATTTTAAAACATTTGTTAGCTTTAATGTCTTTTTATCGCTGAAATTAAGTTTGTTCATCAGTCCTTCTCCTGTAATATTGATTATTTCTTTACACTAAGTTAATAAGTATCATTCTAGAATCTATCTAAATATAATTATTCTAGAATGATACTATCTTATATTGTTATCTATTTTCTTCTATACTTAACTCCTCATCTAGCTCTTTAAAAGCCTTTTTATACCTAAAATAACTTCCCCAATTGATAACTAACAATACAATGCACAAAATTTGAATAAATTGCAACATTAACAGATTACTATAATCCTTTTCTATTATTTTTAGTATCATTGTTCCCACTGGACCTAAATATATTAGACTGATAATAATACGAGAAAATATAGAGTTTAATCTTTGATACATTTTGAAATTTTTTCTATCATCCAAAGACATAGTTATTCCCCTTATTTTTATCTAGATAATCTAACCCCTTTGCAATAACTCCACCTATACTTGTTCCTGTTATTGTTAATGCAACATCTATTGCTGCACCCAATAAATGACCTGCTACGCTACCAAATATTTTTATTATTTGAGAAGCAACTTTTCTTAACATATAGTGTCTATGCTGTTTAATAAATTTTTTAATTGCATAGCTTCCATAAATAGCTTTTCCTCCAGTAATTACTACATCGATTACAGTCCTACAAAACTATGTAAATTAATTTATTGTACATCTAAGTATAAGTATTTCTTCTAAATACATTAGATAATTTTCTTGTATCTTATCCTTGTTCTTATCTTGTCTAACTTTAAAATTACCGTATTGCATTTCCCACAACTAATAATAATATAATTCTCAATATCCATTTCATTTTATTCATTTACAAATGTATTTGTATATTAAACGATTGTTTCTACCTAACTAGCATCTTACACCTTTACATAAGATGGCACTTTCTATCTCTATATGTAAATCTATATCATCATCACTCAACAATAATTTGTATTTCAATACATTTGTTAATTTAAATATCCTTTTATCACTGAAATTAAGTTTGTTCATCACTTCTCCTTTTTTGAATTTAATATATTTTTATCCTAATTTTTTATCACTGTATGAATCCCTTAATAAATATGATTTTATAATATAATATCATTGGTAATTTGATAAACAATTACTGCTTATCTTTTTATCTACAATACATCTTTTACTTTTCACTTTATCATATAACATTCTCATAACTCTCCATTCTAAAAAAAGAGGATAAAACCTAGATAACATTAATAATAGAAAACTAATAACATACCAAACTTCTTTATAAAAACTAATTGCTAGTAAAAGGCATATACTATTACATAGAACCATTTTTAGTTGGACAAATTGGACTCCTTGTAAATATTCATAATAATTATATTTTTTCCTAACCACTAATTGAATATAATATAAAATTAATAAAACAACACCCATTGAGAATAATGCTTTTTGTATTTCAATTATATTAAAAACAAAAAGTATTATATACATTCGCCTCATTGTCTTGCTTTCCTTAGTCATCAATGCTCTTTTTTGTTCATTAACCTTTTCTATTAATGTTAATTCTTCCTCCTCACTATAGTTATTTTTAACCTTTATACTTTGTATCAGCCATTCAAATAGCATTATCAAACCAAATACAACCGTAATACATCCATTCACTATATACTTCTCATTTTTCATAATATCCTTAAGCATTAATAGACTAATTAAATTAACAATCAACATACCACAATTTAAATATACATACTTCCATGCCTTTTTAAATTGATCATTGTACATGATTGTACTGTATGTTAAAATTAATAATATTGTAAGTAAAAATGGTAGCCAACTTATTACTAGCAATATTAATGAATTACGATTAAACAGACTAGTATCATCTATCTGCTCAAATATATAATTTACAATTGTCATCATATTTATATATAATAATAGAGTCAATATTACTCCAATCTTATTCTTATCTATCATATATTAATCACCCCTAATAGTTTTATTTATTTTTGTATTACTGCCAACAACTATTTTGATGGCAGCAATACAAAAAGATAACTTTTTTAAAAACTTACTGAAACAAATGATTCCCATGGAGCTGGAGACGGACTAATATGAACCCCTCTATTCGTAGCAGCTCCATATCCTATTCCATAAGCGATTTTACCCACTGCACTTACAGTTATTCCTACCACAAGATTAATTGCCCAACCAATCAATCCACCAACAAATTTAGCATACCTGATTAATTTAGATATGATAGCTGCTCCTGTAGCCAGTGACATTAATACTCCTCCAGAAGCACACCCTAAAGCTAATACTATTTGTCTACAGTACGCACCTGAAAAAAATTTCCCACCCTCTACATATGTCATTTCCTCTTCACTCATCACTGCATAACTACTTGGCATTACCAATGCTCCATCATAACACATTTCCATATTGTGTTTCCTCCTTTAATTTATATAGTATTTATTGTTTATCTACATTCAGTCGTCACTGTTTGCAGATATTCTTGGATGTTTGCAACCACCCAAACTCAATTCTATGAATTGAATCTATGTAAATCAATTGATTATACATCTAAGTATAAGAAATTTCTTCTAAATCGATTGGATAAGTTTCTTCTATCTCATCCTTTTTCTCATCTCGTCTAACTTCAAAGTTACCTTGTTGCATTTCCCACAACTGATAATAAAGTCCTTTTTGTGCTAAAAGTTGTTCATGATTTCCTTTTTCTACAATCTCACCTTGATCCATTACAAGAATTTCATCACACTGTTTAATCGTAGCCAATCGGTGTGCAACAATTAACATGGTCTTTTTTCTAAATTTATTATAAATCATATCAAATATTACATTTTCAGTTCCAAAATCCAAATTACTTGTACTTTCATCTAAAATATAAAACTGATTATTTTTCAAAAAAGCTCGTGCCAGTGCAATTCTTTGTTTTTCTCCTCCACTTAAACCATTTCCTGCTTCCTCTAAATAGGTATAATATTGCATTGGAAGCTTTTTAATAAAATCATGAGCATCTGCTGCCTTAGCTGCCTCTTTTACTTCTTCTAGCGTTGCATTTCTTCTACTAACTCGAATGTTGTCATAAATACTTTTTGAAAATAATTCAATGGCTTGTGGAACATAAGAAATTGCTCTTCTTAACGATTGATTATTGTATTCTTGAATATTAATACCATCAATACAAATTTCTCCCTCTTCCGACTCATAGTATTTTAATAATAGCTTTGCTATGGTTGATTTTCCACTTCCACTTGCTCCAACCAAAGCTACCTTTTTTCCCTCTGGAATGGAAAAACTAATATTTTTCAATACAGGTGTTCGATTTCCATAGCGAAATGTAACATTCTTAAATTCTATATCACCTTGCACCTGTTCTAATTCCTGATACATATTTGATACATCGCCATTTTCTTGTGGAAGTTCTATGGATGGCATACTATTATCATCATTTTTTTCAACGGATGATTGTTCTTTTTCATAATCAAGAATTTCTGCCATACGTTTCATAGAAATATTGGCTTCTTGTATTTCTAGCTGTAAACTAACCAAACGCCCAATAGGATCCATAAAATATCCTGACAATGTCATAAATGACATTAGACTACCAAGTGTAGTATTTCCTTCTATCACTTGCATAATACCAAAATACATTAGCACTAGATTCCCAGTAGTGGAAACTAAGGAAGATATTGATCCTTGAATATTTGATAACATTCCCTCTTTAAATCCAATGCGTAGAGAACGAATATACTCTCTTTCTATATTTTCTAATTCTGCTTCTTCATTTGCATTTCCTTTTATTGTTTCCACCGCTCGTAGCCCCTCAATAATTTGAGAGTTTAATATAGAGCCTTGTTGCATTTGTTCTTCATTAATTTTTTTATATGGCTGCTTAAATATAAAAACAAGTATTATACTTATGATTGTCATACAGAAAATAATAATAAATAGTGTACTATTCATACGAAAAAGTATCACGCCTGTAATAAGTGCCATTGCAATATCCATAATTAATGTCATTGCGATATTTGTAAAAATATCCTTAATTGTAAAAGCATCTGAAAATCTTGTAATAATATCTCCTGTTTTTCTAGTTGAAAAAAACTTCATTGGTAACTTATAGATATGTTCAAAATATCCAAGCATAAGAGGTATATCTATTTTCTGTGAAAGGTATAACATCATCCAACTTCTAACAAAAGAAATTGCTGTTTGAGTAATGGCTATTACAGAAAAAATTAATAAAACAAGTAATAATGTATTTTCTAAACGATAGGGCAAAATTTCATCCATTAATATTTTATTAAATAATGACGACACAATTCCTAATATGGTTAAAATAACCGATGCTAAGATAGAATAAATAAATAACTTTTTTTGCGGAAGCAACAAATTTATAAACCGATAAAAAATTTTTTCTTTTTTTAATTTCCCAGTTTCAAATGAATTATTTGGTTTTAATATTATCATTGCTCCTGTAAAGGTTTTATAAAATTCATCAATTTCCATTTTTATTAAATCTTTTGCTGGATCGCCTATAATAATATATTTTTCCGTTATTTTAAAAATTACCACAAAATGACTAAGCCCTTCTTTTGTCATTGTATTTGCAATCGCTGGTAGCGTATATTTACTTAAAAACCCTTCTCTATCTACACGAACTGCCTGACTATTAAATCCCAACTTTTCTGCACATTTGCTTAGACCTAGTAAATTGGTTCCTTTTAAATCAGTTCCCATCATATCTCTAAGCCTAGTAATGGTTGTTTCCTTTTTATAGTGTAAACATACCATCGCCAAACAAGCTGCTGCACAGTCAGTAGAATCTTGTTGTTTTACATATGTGTACCTCATAATTAGTTTTTATATCCCCTTTTCCTTTGTCGTTTTCTCTATTATCAGCTACATACTCCCTTGTTCATGTCCCATTGCTGATTCATATTTTTTCATATTATATCAACTTACATCATATAATAGAATGACGGTATTAATAATTTTTCCTTGCATTTTTTATTTCTACCGTCATGTACTTTTTATTACATTTGTGAGATAATTCAAAAGTTAAATATTTTTAGGAGGTTTTATTATGAAAACAAAATTTATGAAATGTGTATTAGGACTTGGGATAGCAATGTTAAGTGGAGTTGTTTTTTCATTTACAACGCCACTATATACGACCTATCAAAAAACTCTACCAATAGAAAAAGAAGCTAACACCAATGAATTTGATGCTGCTCCTTATTCTGATAGAAATGATAAATTAGTGCTTAATATTCATATACTTTTCTTTGCCATTTAACAAAAATTTCACTTCTTCCTTATCCCTTTCTAATATAGCAAGAGAAAGTGCTTGTACAAATAGTTTTTTACAAGTTTCTCTTGTTTTTTTATTACTCTCATACTCATATAAATTCCAAAGAATTTCATACAACATACCTGATACTCCTCGTAAACTTCCTTTACTAATAGTCTGATAAATCAATTGTTCACTTAACTGAATTGCTCTCTCATATTGATTTTGATTTCCTAGTAAACTAGTAAAATTATTCACTATTGCACTTTGAGAATTATTTAAATATTTTTTACTGATTTTCCAATAATTATAAATACTATAACAATGTTCAAACAAACTCATTGCCTCTTCCAACTTTTTCTCCGTTTTATAGTTCAATCCTATATTATTTAATATAATCCCCTCTTGCCTAGACAATACTCTTTGTTCCAGAGCAACATTTGGATAAGCTTCTATTGTCACCTTTAATGCATTTTCACATATAACTTTAAAATCACACTCCCTCATAAAATAATCTTCTCGTTGTATTAAAGCTTTTGTAAATAATAGATATTGCTTATTCCTCAAACTATTTGTATCTAATTCTTTTTCTACTTCCTCTATTTCTCTTCTTGCCAACTCCATCTGCCTTTTATACAAACTGGTAGCAATTTTTTGGTACTTTTGTACAATAGCCACTTCATGGCTTTCCAAATATAATCGCTCTTTTTCCATTGGAAGACTTAAACGTTCTAATAATAGCTGTATCTTTTTCCAACGTACTCTCCGTTTGCCATTCTCTAGCCTTGATAATGTTTCAGGTTCCACGATACCTTCACACAATTCGCATTGTCTTATCTGTTTCCACTGTCTTTGTTTCTTAATCAATTCATTTACTAATGTAGCATTTTCTATCATCATTAGTGGATAAATAGCATATGGATTTCCTCCATACTGAGAAAATAATTCTAATAGACATTGTCTTTGTTCTTCTAGTTGTTCCCTAGGACAAAGAGTTAATGTCAATTTATCTTTCCAATATTTCAACAACATATCCATAATGGGTATCATTCCTCTAAGGCTTGCCGTTTCAATTAACAATTCCATTGCGTTAAAACATATCAACGCTACTTTTTGTTCATTCCCACACTGTTCTTCTAGCTTTGCTAACCTCCACATAACATAAGGATATAGTTTTACTAACTCTTCTTTGTCACTGTTAAACTTGTTTTTGCTATATGTACTAACCCATTGAAGCAATTCTCTTGCTTGAATAATTTCCCCTATCCCTTGATACGCATCTGCTATTAGAAGAAGTAATTCTAACTCAAAGAGGGAGAAATAACATTTATCTGATTGTATTAAAAGATGTATTGGTTCTATTTTCATACACTCTTGCATGGTTTCTAACTCTAATAATCTAGTGTTGCCATCTATCCCCTCTGCCATTAAAAAATATCCTTCCATAACGGTTACAAATAGAAGATGAATGTTAGGAGTAAATCCTTCTGCCTTTTCTGATTTTTGAATCTTTCTTCTATAATCAGAACATAATTTTTTTCCTTTTCTAATACATAACAGTAATTCTTCCTCACGACTCTTTTTACCATTATCCTCATACAGCATTTCCAAACATTGATTTACCATGTCACGAATGGTTATTTGTGCTTCATACCATTCCCATTCTTCTTGTGTTACATAACATTCATATATATTAGTAGAAATCCCTAAACGGCTAAGGAGAAAATCCCAAGTAAATTTATCTGCTATACATTGGTTATCTTCCAATTGTAAAAGAACCTGTTCAACAAACAATCCCTTTGCTAACTCTTTCCTTGTTATGCCATACTTGTTTCTTGTTTGTTGAATTAAACCACCCAGTGTGTATATTTTCTTCTTTTTTTTATCTTCCATTTGTTTTTTCATTCCCCTCTTCTCTTGTAACATTCTGCTATATCTTTATTCTACTACTTATATAATATTTTTTCAATATTTCATTTTTATTATTATTTTTATATTTTTATCTATTCTAAAGAATTATTTTCTATTTTTTCTATGTATCAAAGAATTTTTCTATTAAAAAAACTACGTAATAGTTATTTATCTACTACGCAGTTTGAAAATATCTATTCTTTTTTATTATGAAAATTATGTTTTTTATCTCTTCCCCTATTTATTTCCCTCATATGTACAACAATATTTATAATAGAACTAACAAATAACAATGACAATATAGGTAATATTTCTAGGAAACTAAGTTCCTTTACTACCTTTACCAAAATTATCCCTACAAAAATCAAGAAAACTAATACCAACTGTGTCATCATTAATATACCATGCACTTGTTTTTCTTATAATCTTTCATTTATTTATTCCCCCTCCTTATCCTTGAATTAATAATTTCCACCATTACACCTTTCTTACATAAGATTCTAGCATATGATATAATTTTATAATATCTGTACTTTTATCATTGTCGTTCCTTTTTAGTGCAGAATCAAAAGAATACTTTTTATTATCGTCTGTATAAACGCTTAAACGATACCCTATGGTTTGCAAATTTCTTCCTTCTGTCCCCATAATCTCTCTCATCTCAACTTTTTTTATTCTTGCTTTGCTAAAATTATATACTTTTTTATTACTTGTAATATAAATAGAATCTTTTTTATTTTCAATCTCTGCTATATAATTCTTCTCTATAAAAGGTAGCCCAACCGTATAGTCATACATAATAAGACCTATAAAAATGCTAATTCCATATATTATTTCATTCCTAGTTATAGCT
>CAJFOH010000085.1 GCA_904395845.1 uncultured Lachnospiraceae bacterium | reverse complement strand
TAGATGAAGATGATTTTACCACATACAATTTAAAAGACGCATTGCTTTATCATATAGAACAAGGAAAACAATACTTAAAAGAAGTGTATGGTTATAAAGTATTTAAGTATGCATTAACAACAGTAAGTGTTATAGGGCTTATTTGTGCTATATTAATACAACTAAGAATTTGGTTATTATAAGGAGGAATATTTTGGAACAACAAGAATTTTTATTATTAATAGATGGCTCAAGTTTATTAACTACGCAGTTTTATGGAAATTTGCCAAGAGAGATTATGTTTGCAAAAACATTAGAAGAAAAAGAAAAGTATTTCCATAAGATAATGATGACA
Source organism: uncultured Lachnospiraceae bacterium (assembly GCA_904395845.1). Lineage (GTDB taxonomy): Bacteria > Bacillota > Clostridia > Lachnospirales > Lachnospiraceae > Fimimorpha. The sequence continues at coordinate 5,477 of CAJFOH010000085.1, read as the reverse complement.
TCAACTGGTATTTATACCAATGGAGTGTATGGATTTATGCGAACACTGCTAAAGATTATTAAGGAGCAAAAACCAACTTATTTAGCAGTTGCATGGGATGTCAGTCGTAATACGTTTCGTAGGGAGTTATATCCAGAATATAAAGCCAATCGTGGAGATACATTAGTTCCATTAAAAGAACAATTTATTCTGTGTCAAGAAGCATTAAAAAAGATGAATGTTATTCAACTTATGGACGCCCGTTATGAAGCAGATGATTTTTGTGGTAGTGTTGCTAAAAAATTTGAACACCAAGTGCCAGTAAAAATTTTGACAAAGGATAATGATTATTTGCAGTTAGTAACGGAAAATACGAATTTGTGGATGATGCATTCAACAGCAGAAAAAACGGAGCAATTATTTAAAAAATATCATATTGACCCTAAAACAGTTTGCGTACCAGATAGAGCATTTAACTATACGCCACAATTAGTAAAGGAAGAATTTGGAATCAATCCTGAAAATGTAAATTCTTTAAAAGGGCTTATGGGAGACGCCTCCGATAATATTAAAGGAGTAGCCGGAATTGGTGAGGCAACAGCTGTTAAGTTAATTTCAGAATATAAGACAATTACCAATTTATATGATGCAATTGAGAATTTGGATAAAAATGGAGAAAAACAAATCAAAGAGTATTGGAAAGAAACATTAGGATTAAAACGTTCTCCATTAAATTATTTGTTAAAAGAAAGTGATGAAGAATTAGTTGGAAAAAAAGCTGCTTTACTAAGTGAAAAACTAGCAACTATAAAGTGTGATATTGATTTACCAGATGTAACATTAGATACATTTCGTTGCCATTTAGATGTTGAGGGAGCTAGAACTATTTTTGAAGATTTGGAATTTCACTCCTTAAAAAGTGAATTGGATTTTGGATTAGAGGAAGAAGAAAAAAAAGAAGTCAAGCTTCATACAGTAGAGGATTTTGATGAAGTGGAAGTATTGTTTCAAACATTAAAGTCACAACAAAAAGTAGCAATTCATCCAGTAGTAGAAAAAAAGATTTGTTTTGGAGTAGCAATTTGTTTTTCCAAAGAAGAAAGTTTTTATGTGCCTGTTCAATTTTTTATAACGGAAGATTATCTTAGAGAAAAACTAAAAGAAATGATAGAAGTAGTACCAACGATTTATATGATGAACGTTAAAGAAGTATTGCCATGGTTAGAAGGATATCGAAGTGAGCATATATATGATATTCATGTGGGAGCTTACCTATTAGAACCGTTAAAATCTTCTTATACTTATGATGAAGTAGCAGCTTTGTATGCGGCAGAACGTTTTCCAAGTAGAAATGATTTGCTAGGTAAGTTATCCATTCAAAAAGCAGTGGAGCAGGAAAATGAACAAGTGAAAATGGTTGCTAGTTTTGAAGTTCGTACAGCATTTTTAAGTGGAGATATTATCATTGAAAAATTAAAAGAAGAAGAAATGTACACGCTATATAAAACTATTGAAATGCCATTGGTATATTGTCTATATGAAATGGAAAAAGAGGGAGTTCTTGTTCGTAAAGATTTATTAGAACAATATGGAAAAGAATTGTTAGTTAGTATTGAGGCTTTAGAGAAAGAAATTTACCAACTAACAGGGGAGCAGTTTAATATTAATTCTCCAAAGCAATTAGGAGAAGTATTGTTTGAAAAAATGGGATTACCAAATGGAAAAAAAACAAAGACAGGATATTCTACAGCAGCAGATATTTTGGAAAAATTAGCAGTAGATTATCCAGTAGTTAATAAAATCCTAGAGTATCGCCAATTAACAAAGTTAAAATCAACTTATGCAGATGGTCTTGCAACTTATATTGAGTCAGATGGAAGAATTCATGGAACATTCAATCAAACCATTACAGCCACTGGTAGAATTAGCAGTACAGAACCAAACTTACAAAATATTCCCATTAGAATGGAGTTAGGTCGAGCAATTAGAAAGGTATTTGTTCCAAAGAAAGACTGCGTATTTATTGATGCAGATTATTCGCAAATTGAACTTCGTGTGCTTGCTCATATGTCTGGGGATGAAAGTTTAATTCAAGCATATAAAGAGGCACAAGATATTCATGCGTTAACAGCTTCTCAAGTATTTCATATTCCTATGAATGAAGTAACAGATTTGCAAAGAAGAAATGCGAAAGCTGTGAATTTTGGAATTGTATATGGAATTAGTGCATTTTCTCTTAGCGAAGATTTAAGTATTACAAGAAAGGAAGCATTGGAATATATTGAGCGATATTTTCAAACTTATCCAAAGGTAAAACAATTTTTAGACCAGTTAGTAAGGGATGGCTATGACAATGGATATGTAACTACATTATTTGGAAGAAGACGCCCAATTCCAGAGTTAAAGTCTAAAAACTTTATGCAACGTTCCTTTGGGGAACGTGTAGCGATGAACTCTCCAATTCAAGGTACTGCGGCAGATATTATGAAAATAGCAATGATTCATGTAGAAGAAAGACTTCGTAAAGAAAACTTAAAATCCAGAGTTATTTTACAAGTTCATGATGAATTATTAGTGGAAGCCTATGAAAATGAAGTTCAACAGGTAAAAACAATATTAACAGAAGAAATGGATCATGCAGCACAATTATCTGTTCCACTAGAAGTTGATATGAATGTTGGACATAGTTGGTATGAAACAAAATAGATAGTTTAGGAGTGACAGTATGAAGGTAGTTGGTATTACAGGTGGGATTGGAAGTGGAAAATCAGAAGTAATAAAACTATTACAAGAACGATGGAACGTAGCCGTCATATTAGCAGATGAAGTAGGACATGGCTTAATGAAGCAGGGGGGAAAGACCTATCGTGTGCTAGTTGATTATTATGGAACACAGATTTTAAATGAAGATAATAGTATTAATAAAGATTGTTTGCGTAATATAGCATTTAAAAATAAGGAAAGTGTGGAAATAATAAACAGGCTTACTCACCCACTAATAAAAGAAGAAATTATAAATAAAATTGAGAACATTAAAAAAGATACAAAAGAGAACCAATGTCCTCCTTTTATTGCATTAGAGTCAGCCATATTACAAGAGGGAGGTTTGGACTCTTTATGTGATGAAATTTGGTATGTTTATGCTGATGAAGCCATTCGTATAAAACGATTAATGAGTGGGCGTGGGTATTCAAAAGAACATTGCAAACAAATAATAGAAAAACAAAAAAGCGATAAGTATTATAGGCAGTTGGCAAATTGGACATTGGATAATTCAAACACAATAGAAAAAACAAAAAATCAGCTAGAGAAAAAAATTGCTGATATGGAGAAAAGAAGTAGGTAATAGTATGCGATTTGTAAGTATTGCTAGTGGTAGTAGTGGTAATTGTACATATATAGGAAGCGACCATACTCATATTTTAGTAGATGCAGGGATTTCTTGTAAAAAAATAGAAACAAGTTTACATGAGATAGGAGTAAAAGCAAGTGAGCTAAATGGTATTTTTATTACTCATGAACACACAGACCACATTCAAGGAATACGAGTACTTTGTAAAAAGTATGGAATTCCCATTTATGCTAGTATGGAAACCATTATAAAAATGTATCATTTAGATAAAAAGAAGGAAGTAGAGCATTCCTTGTATCAACAAATAGCAGCAGAGCAAATAGTTCCCATTGGAGATTTGGAGGTACATCCTTTTTCTATCTCTCATGACGCAGCCAATCCATTGGCTTATCGAGTAAATAAAGGTGAAAAGTCTGTTGCTATTGTTACTGATTTAGGTTGTTATGATGAACATATTGTAAACAAACTACAAGGGTTACATGCTCTTTTACTAGAGGCAAATCATGATATTAGTATGTTAGAATTTGGTTCTTATCCCTATCATTTAAAACGTAGAGTGTTAGGTGATAGTGGACATTTATCCAATGAAATGGCTGGAAAGTTATTAAGCGAAATTATAAATCCTAACTTACAATCAGTTATGCTTGGCCATTTAAGCAAAGAAAATAATATGGAAGAGCTTGCCTATGAAACAGTAGGATTGGAGTTAGAAATGAATTGCACTAATATAAATAGAAAAGATATTGATTTATTTGTAGCAAAACGAGATCAAAGATCCAAAGTCATTGAAGTTTAATGGTATATCCATTTTACGAAATCAACAGTGTAAGTGGCATTGTTGAAATATAAATAATATTTTAGGAGGAGATTATATGAATAAAGCAATTATTACAGTAGTAGGAAAAGATACTGTGGGGATTATCGCCAAGGTATGTACTTATTTGGCAAATAACAACATTAATATTTTAGACATTTCCCAAACAATCATTCAAGAGTATTTTAATATGATGATGATTGTAGATGTAAACAATTCTACAAAGCCATTTGGAGATATTGTAGGAGAACTAGAGCAAATTGGGGATGAAATAGGAGTAAAGGTTCGTTGTCAGCGAGAAGACATTTTTACAAAAATGCATCGAATTTAGGAGGTGACAGCTATGATTAATATTTTAGAAGTAAATGAAACAAACAATATGATAGACCAAGAAAAATTAGATGTTCGTACCATTACATTAGGGATTAGTTTACTAGATTGTGTGGACTCTGATATTAAAAAGGTAAATGAAAATATTTATAATAAAATAACAACATTAGCAAAAAATCTTGTTTCTACTGGAAAAGACATTGAAAGAGAGTATGGAATTCCAATTGTAAATAAAAGAATTTCTGTCACACCAATTGCTCTTGTAGGTGGGAATGCTTGTAAAAGTGAAGAGGATTTTATAAGTATAGCAAAAACCCTTGATAAAGCAGCAAAGGAAGTAGGAGTAAATTTTATTGGTGGCTATTCTGCATTAGTGTCCAAAGGAATGACAAAGGCAGAAGAACTATTAATACGTTCCATTCCAAAGGCATTAGCTTGTACAGAGCGAGTATGTAGTTCTGTCAATGTAGGATCTACAAAAACTGGTATCAATATGGATGCAGTAAAATTAATGGGAGAAATTATTTTGCAAACAGCAGAGGAAACAAAAGATGTAGACTCTATTGGTTGTGCAAAGTTAGTAGTATTTTGTAATGCTCCAGATGATAATCCTTTCATGGCAGGAGCATTCCATGGCGTAACAGAAGCAGATGCTATTATTAACGTAGGAGTTAGTGGACCAGGAGTGGTAAAGCGTGCTTTAGAACAAGTCAGAGGAGAAAATTTTGAAGTTCTTTGTGAAACAATTAAAAAGACAGCATTTAAAATTACAAGAGTTGGACAACTTGTGGCAAAAGAGGCTGCAAAACGTTTAGGAGTGCCATTTGGTATTATTGATTTATCTCTTGCTCCAACACCTGCTATAGGTGATAGCGTTGGTGAAATTTTAGAAGAAATCGGATTAGAATATACAGGAGCACCAGGGACAACAGCAGCACTTGCTATGTTGAATGATCAAGTCAAAAAAGGTGGTGTTATGGCTTCTTCTTATGTCGGTGGATT
>CAJFOH010000084.1 GCA_904395845.1 uncultured Lachnospiraceae bacterium | reverse complement strand
TATAAGAGTATATTTGTTTATAGTTCCATTATATTGATCTAAATATGTTTTTCATATTTTATCTAGTATACCATATTTTTTAGATTTTTTATAGATTTTTGTTATTTTATTTTACAGATTTACTATACCTATTTTTTATACATAATCAACTACTATACCACTCATTTTTTCTTGGTATTTTTTGTATTCTATCCTTTTTATCTTAAAATATCAAAATTTACTGGTGTATAGAATAGTTCTTTTACTTTTTTTTGATTATTTGTTTGACCTAAAATCCACATTGCTTTTGTTACGACAGCTTCTAATGGCATATCGTAAGCTTCGATTAATTCATACTTTTCCTTTATTTTATATCCTACACGATAAGTTTCCATATCACTACCTTCATAAGGAACTTGAGTTGTCATAATAATCGTTTTTCCACACTGTAACCAATCTGCAAGTGCATCTGAAAAATCGTTATTTCCATACATTGGAAGACCACCAACTCCAAAACTTTCTATTACAATAGCGCTATAATGTTCTTTTAAATATTGAAATATTTTTGCATCTGTTCCCGGAATTAATTTTAATACATATATTTTCTCATCTAAATTGGTATAAAAATCAGGTGTTTCTTTGAAGCTATCATTGGTAATGTAGCGAATAATTTTTCCGTCATGCAATACTGCCTTATTAGGAAAATTAATACTAGAAAAGGCATTATAACTTTTTGTTCGTATTTTTTTTGCTCGTGTTCCTGCTATGGCTTGTCCACCAAACACTACTGTAACTCCATGGGAGCTATCATCACACGCATATACAAAACTATCAAATAAATTTGCCTTTGCATCTGTAATATCTACGTCAATTGGTTTTTGTGCTCCAGTTAATACAATAGGCTTTTTTGAATATTGAATCATATATGACAATGCAGCTGCTGTATAAGCCATAGTATCTGTGCCATGTAAAATGACAAATCCATCATAGTTATTATAATTTTCTTTAATCGCCTTTGCTATTTTTACCCAATATTCTGGTGACATATTGGTACTATCAATGTTACATAATTGAATTGTGGTAACATTACAAAATGTTTTTATTCTTGGCACATATTCTAAAATTTGTTCTGATAATAAAGAAGGAGTTAATCCTGTATTTGTTTTTTTTGAAGCTATTGTTCCACCAGTTGCTAGCATTAAAATATGTTTCATAATATTGTCATTCCTTTATTCTCATTTCATATTTTTACATTTTTATAATGTAACAAAAAATACCTCTTTCTGTCAATAATAGATGTTATCTATTTCACAAAAAGAGGTATTTAAAATTAGTGCTTGAAATTTATGTTTGAAATTTATGCTTGAAATTAATGCTTGAAATGTCTAATTCCTGTAAATACCATAGCAATTCCATACTCATTACATTTATCAATAGACTCTTGATCTCTAACAGAGCCTCCTGGCTGAATAATTGCCTTGATTCCTGCTTGATGTGCTGCTTCTACACAATCTGCAAATGGGAAAAATGCATCTGATGCTAAAACAGCTCCTTTGGTTGCTTCTAACCCAATCAACTCTTGTGCATGTTCAAAGCATTGTTTTGTTGCCCAAATACGATTTACTTGTCCAGGTCCAATTCCTATTGACTGCTTATTTTTTGCAACTGCAATTCCATTGGATTTTACATATTTTACCATCTTAAAGGCAAATAACAAATCTTCCATTTGTTCCTTTGTTGGTTGTGCAGTTGTAACCACTTGCACTTCCCCATCTAATAATTTACTATCAATAGTTTGGACAATTAAGCCACCATTTACTTTTTTCATATCATAAGCGGTCTCTTTTTGAGGAACGGAAATATCATCTAGTTGTAATACTCTCACATTCTTCTTTCCCTTTAATAACTCCAACGCTTCTGGTTCATAAGAAGGTGCAACAATAACTTCTAAAAATATTTGTTTCATTTCTTCTGCAACTTCTTTTGTCACTTCTCTATTTAATACAACAATTCCACCAAAAATAGATACTTTATCAGCTTCATAGGCTTTTTTCCATGCTTCAAATATTGTACTTCCACTTCCTACTCCACATGGATTTCCATGTTTACAAGCTACTACTGTTGGCTCTGTAAATTCCTTTAAAAGTTCTAATGCACCATTGGTATCATTAATATTGTTAAAGGATAACTCTTTTCCATTTAGCTGTTTTGCATCCACAAGAGAGCCTACTTGCTTTCCTACTTCACGATAAAAGGCTGCTTGTTGATGTGGATTTTCCCCATATCGCATATCTTGAACTTTTTCAAAGGTCATAGTTAAAGTATCTGGGAAAGAAGTATCATTTCTTTCTTTCTTCAAGTAATTTGCAATCATAGTGTCGTAATTAGATGTATGCATAAATACCTTTTGCATAAAATAAAACTTTGTATCCAATGACACTTGTCCTTCTTCTTTTAATTCTTTTATAACAATATCATAATCTTCTGGATCTACTACAACTGCAACGTCTTGATAGTTCTTTGCAGCGCTTCGTAACATTGTAGGTCCACCAATGTCTATATTTTCTACTGCTTCCTCTCTTGTTACACCATCTTTTAAAATTGTTTCTTTAAAAGGATATAAATTAACAACTACCATATCAATTGGTGTTATTCCCAACTGTTCCAATTGATTCATATGCTCTTTTTTTGAACGCATTGCCAATAACCCAGCATGAATCACTGGATGCAATGTTTTTACACGCCCATCTAAGCATTCTGGAAATCCTGTTAATGAAGATACTTCAATGGCAGATATTCCCTCTTCCTTTAACTTCTGATAAGTTCCACCTGTTGAGATAATTTCCACACCAAGAGAAACTAACTCCTTTGCAAATTCTACGATTCCTGTTTTGTCAGATACACTAATTAACGCTCTCATTTTAAACCTCCTCATTATTCTATACAAAGCTTTGCATTTATTGCTTTGCATGCTTTGCTTTGCATGCTTTGCTTTGCATACTTTGGCTTTGCCCTAACAAATAAAAAAACACCTGGAACACCTAATGATTGTTTCAGGTGGCCCAGGCGGTCGGCATCATAATTCAACTGTGCTCCCTTGTAGTTTATCTACTTCCGCCAGTCACACAGCTCTATCTTTAGAATACACCATATTTATTCTAATTTCAACAACTTTTTATTTTTTATATGATTATTTTTACTCAGATACCTAATTTTTTCTGTATAAAATTTATTTAAATACTTATTCTAACTATAATAATACAATCGTTTGGAGGTGCTTTATGGATTCTATTTATAGTCCCTTTTATAACTTAAATTACCCGTTACTATTTCCATCTATCTTTTTTCATATCAATGATAGAGAAACCTATCTTTCAGGGCTTGATTCTGATACAAGAGATTATGTAATAAAACATACAACAGAAGATGCAAGCAGAGAAGATTTAGAACGATGCGTCTCCCAATTAAAATATGGAAAATAATTTTGCATGGGAAGAAACGATGGACTACATCTCCATCGTTTCTTTTCTATCCCAAAATCGTTCCAAAAATAAATATACATTTGGTGCTTTTTTCTTTAGATTCGCCTGAAATGTTTTATCTTTTGGATTGTTTAAAATATAGTTTACTAACACACTATCTTCTATCATATCTCCATTGTAATGTTCTAATACCTTATAGGCATTCTTTTTTTCTTCGTTTTCCATACACATCCTTTAGATACTCCACTCGTTTATCCTATTATCATTTATAGTATCTTTATTTTTTCCATTTTATACAGAGCCTATACCAGTTTTTCTCTTAGTGAGTATGATTATGTCCACATTGGCAACTATGCTCATGTTCATCATCTCCTAAAATCTTTGTTAAAGACTCTATAATAATTTGATTGGTACAAGACTTCACATACCCAACCATGTGTAATAATATTTCATCTGACTTTTCTCCGTCAGTAAGCTCTGTATTCTTCTTAGTTTCTTCAATTAATTGAATCAACTGTGGAGCTAGTGCTTCGTAAATGTCCATGGTTGCCTCTGTAACAATATGTGCAATTTCTTCCTTTTTCATTGTTTCACCTTTTCTCATTCCTATATGAACGTTAATTTTATGAATCTCTATTCTATGATGTAATTCTATGAATGTTAATTCTATGAATATTTATTCTATAAATGTCAATTCTATGAATATTTATTTTATGATATTTATTCTATAAATGTTCATTCTATAAAGCCTATTCTATGAATGTTAACAATTCTTCCGCACAAGTAATAATTGCATCTGCTCCAAACTGTTCTAATTCTTCTCTATCTCGAAATCCCCATGTTACTCCTACGGTGTACATTCCTGCACCTTTTCCTGTTTTCATATCTGTATCCGTATCTCCAACATAAATACAATCAGAAATAGGAGTATCTAGTTGATTGGCCAAATAGATTGCGCCATCTGGACATGGTTTTTTCTCAAATTCCTTGCAGTGACCTAGTATTTCATGAAAAAAGTGTTCTCCAAAAATTTCATTTAGTAAATGAATTGCATTTTCATGGTCTTTATTCGTAAATACTGCAATTTTATTGCCCTTATCTTTTAAACTGTTTAATGTTTCTACCATCTTCGGAAATGGCGCAACTTTATACATACAAGTAGTTTTAAAATAAGATTTGTATAACTGATGGATTTCTTCTATACTCTTCGTATCTGTAATACCTACTTCTGCACAAGCTCTTTCTATTAGTGTATAAGCACCATCTCCTGCATAATATTTATAATTTTCCAATGGTAGTTCTTGCTTTCCCCACTGTTTTAAACATAAATTAACGGTATAACCAATGGATGTTAATGTGTCTAAAATTGTTCCATCCAAATCAAAGATAAATGCCTTTTTTTTCATGATTTTCATGATATTCCCTCACTATTTCATATCTTCTGGTACTAGATTTAATAATGTAAGAATTAAAGCCATTCTTACATATACACCATATTGGACTTGCTTAAAGTATCCAGCACGAGGATCATCATCTACTTCAACAGAAATTTCATTTACTCTAGGAAGTGGGTGAAGAACTAGCATATCGTCTTTTGCAAACTTCATTTTTTCATTATCAAGAATGTAACAATCCTTCATACGAATATAATCTTCTTCGTTAAAGAAACGTTCTCTTTGTACTCTTGTCATATACAAAACATCTAGTTGTGGCATAGCAACTTCTAAATCTGTTACCTCTTCAAAATCAAATCCACCTTTTTCTAATACATCTTCACGAATATAACTTGGTATTCTAAGTTCAGCTGGTGAAATCAAAACAAATTTAATGTTTTTATAACGTGCAAGAGCATTAATGAGTGAATGTACGGTACGCCCAAACTTTAAGTCACCACACAATCCAATGGTAATATTATCAAGTCTACCCTTTAAAGAACGTATGGTTAATAAATCTGTTAATGTTTGTGTTGGGTGTTGATGCCCACCATCTCCTGCATTAATAACTGGAATACTAGACTTTAAAGAAGCAACCATTGGTGCACCTTCTTTTGGATGTCTCATGGCACAAATATCTGCATAGCAAGATATCATACGAATGGTATCTGAAACACTTTCTCCCTTTGCCGCTGAGCTAGAAGAAGCAGAAGAAAACCCGATTACACTTCCACCTAAATTAATCATAGCCGCTTCAAAACTTAAACGAGTTCTTGTACTTGGCTCATAAAATAAACTAGCAAGTTTCTTCCCTTCACATAATTTAGAATATTTATCTGGATTTCTTTCTATATCATTAGCTAAGTCCAATAAATTTGATATTTCCTCAACTGAAAAATCAAGTGGATTTAATAAATGTCTCATTTTAATTCTCCTTTATTGTAAATTCATATTAAGAAATATGAAGGTTATCGATAAGTTACCAAATCAGCAACTGTTTTTTTCTTTGGTGCTTGTGGAATTTCACTTGGATAACCAATGGCAATTAAGGCTACAATTTCTTGTCCTTCTGGAACTTGTAATAGCTCTGAAACCTTTTCATAATCGTAAATTCCCATAATAACACTACCAACTCCAAGTTCCCATGCTGCAAGAGAAAATGTTTGTCCTGCTACTCCACAATCATACATTTCCCAACCACTTTCCTTCGTTGTAGAATAGGAACCATCTCTTTCATAACCAGAACGTTTTTTTACAATTGTTGTGGCAACTAACACAGGGGCACTTAAAATATTTTTTTCATTGTAATCTGGACAACACTCTGTTGCAATTTTATCTTTTAGTTCTTTGTCTTCTACTACAATATAACGTGTAATCTGTGTATTTTTCCAAGATGGCGCCATAGATGCAGCATCAATAATTTTTTCAATTACTTCTCTTTCTACTGGTTGTTCTGTAAACCTTCTTATCGTTCTTCTTTCCTTAATACAATCAATTGTATTCATAATTACCCTCCATTTCTGTTATCCACATACCGATAACCTAAACTATCTTTGTTTTATTATATACCACTTTTCCTAATTAGAAAAGAGATTATTTAAATTTTCATAATATTGCAATCTTTCTCTTTTCAATCGAACATATATTTGTTATAATATTATTAAGTAAGCTACAAATACCCCTTAAATCTATATATAATAATAATTTATATCCTTGCATCTTGTAGTAAAGGCATGATGCATGATTTTCTCATGATACCTTTTATTAATTTAGAACAAGTTTCGTATTTATTTAATTTTGAGGAGGTTTTTTATGTCAGAACCATTAATTTTTCATATAGATGTTAATTCTGCTTTTTTAAGTTGGGAAGCTAATGCTCGTTTAGAACAAGGAGAAACTATAGATTTGCGCCTTATTCCCTCTGCCATCGGTGGTGACCAAACAAAACGTCATGGCGTAATCCTAGCAAAATCAGTTCCTGCAAAAGCATTTGGAATTGTAACTGGAGAGCCTATTGTATCTGCACTTAAAAAATGTCCTGACTTATATTTAGCACCACCAAATTTTTCCCTTTATTCCAAAAAATCTAGCCAGTTTATCCAGCTACTAGAAAATTATTCTCCTGATATACAACAAGTTTCCATTGATGAAGCTTTTATTGATATGACAAAAACCATCCATTTGTTTGGTGACCCTATTTTTGTAGCAACACAAATACAAAACGAAATATCCTCAAAGCTAGGTTTTACTGTAAACATTGGAATATCCACCAACAAATTATTAGCTAAAATGGCTTCTGATTTTGAAAAACCAAATAAAATTCATACCCTATATCCAAGTGAAATCCAAACTAAAATGTGGCCACTTCCAGTAAGAGAACTTTTCTTTGTAGGAAGATCTTCTGAAAAAAAGCTACATATGTTAGGTATTAAGACCATTGGTGACCTAGCAAAATCAGATGTTACATTTTTACAAACTCACTTAAAAAAGCAAGGGGAAGTTATCCATAATTATGCAAACGGAATTGATACCTCTCATCTGTTTTCAAAAGAAACCAGTATGAAAAGTTATGGAAACTCTACTACTTTACCAGATGATGTAACTTCTCTTGATATGGCACTTCCTATTTTGCTTTCTCTTTGCGAAGTGGTTTGTAGTCGTCTTAGAAAGGATAAGCAAAAAGCCACCTGTATTACGGTACATTTTACAGATAATCTCTTTCGTAGTCATTCCCGCCAAATGACTATGGAAACTGCTACCAATGTAACTGATGAAGTATTTTTTTATGTAAAACAACTATTTTTACAGCTTTGGAACCAAACAATACCAATACGACTATTAGGAGTACAAACTGGTAAAATTACTGATGATAGCAATTATCAATATTCTTTATTTGAAACGGATAAACACGAAAAATTAAGTAAACTAGATACTGCTTTGGATCAAATACGAAATAAGTTTGGAAATCAATCCATTACTCGTGCTTGTTTTTTAGAGGAAGAAAGGAATCCTTAAAAAACAGACCCACTCCTCCCTAGACCCTAATTTTATTCTGTAAAACCATTGATTTTTTTATTGATTTAAGCTAGAATAAGGAAAATAAAACACTTGATTTATCATTTTGAGTAGATAAAGGATAGGAGATTTATATGTTAAATATTAGCGGATTAAAAGAAGGGATTGTTTTAGATCATATTAAGGCTGGAAAATCTATGGAAATCTATAAATACTTAGGTTTAGAAAAGTTAGATTGTCAAGTTGCCATTATTAAAAATGTAAAAAGTGAAAAGATGGGACGTAAAGATATTATCAAAATTGAAGGAAGTATCAATTTAGTAGATTTAGATATTTTAGGTTATATTGATCATAACATTACTGTTAATATTATTAAAGATAACACCATTGCAGAAAAACGTGAATTACATTTACCTGATAAAATTACAAATGTAATACATTGTAAAAATCCTCGTTGCATTACTTCTATTGAACAAGAATTGCCACAAACCTTTATTTTAACAGATAAGGAAAATGAGGTATATCGTTGTATGTATTGCGAGGAAAAGTATTCCAAATAATGTTAAAAGGATACCCTTTCCATTGAAGTTTACCTTACTTCTATTGTGGACTTGGATATCCTTTTTTATGTTCTACTTTTATTTTCTTATTCGTTGAAATTTTCATCAAGTAGTATATTATATTTATACTTTTTATAATAAAACAAAGCTGGCAATAAAGATAGTATCTGTATGAGTATCATGCCTATTGCAATAAACACTAAGATTTCATAAGAGAAATAATACTCCATGGCTTCTTCTTTAAAATATATTCCCTTTAATCCAATGGTATATACAAGTTTTTTTATTAAATCGCCCAATTTCCATCTTTAAATACAATCACTTCTTCACCGTCTTTTGTAATTCCAGTAATTTGTAAATCAGAACTACCTACCATAAAATCAACATGAATCATAGAGCTGTTTCCACCAACTGCTTCCATTTCTTCTTCACTAAAGGTTGTCCCATTTACTACATTCGTTGGATAACAGCGCCCTAATGCAAAGTGACAAGATGCATTTTCATCAAATAAGGTATTGTAGAATAAAATATCCATATTAGAGATTGGAGAATCGTATGGAACTAATGCAACTTCTCCTAAATGTAATGCACCTTCGTCCATACTTAACATATCTTTTAATGTGTCATATCCTTTTTCGGCAGAAAAATCTACTACCTTTCCACCTTTAAATGTTAAGGAAAAGTTCT
>CAJFOH010000083.1 GCA_904395845.1 uncultured Lachnospiraceae bacterium | reverse complement strand
GGAATGTTTAAAAATTATGAAGAACGTGGAAGAATGTTTAAAGAATTTGTGCATAAACTAGAGAAAGAAGAAAACTAACGTATATGTAAAGGAAACAAGAGCAGTTAAATTTATATGAAAAATGTTTCTATACATTTACTTTAGAATGAATAGAAAAAGTGAGGAACTTATGAATGGCGGTTAGAGAGCAGGGTAGACAAATAAGAAAACAACAGCATAAAAAACGTAATTTACTTGATTATAGCTTAATATGTATCATTGCATTATTATCTTGTTTTGGCTTACTAATGTTATATAGTACAACTTCCTATGTAGATCAAATAGCCCATGCAGGTAATCAATTTTATACCGTTCAAAAGCAATTAATATTTACATCTGTTGCATTTATTGTAATGTTGATTGTTTCTCAAATAGATTATCATATTTATCGAAGAATGGGCAAATTTATGTACCCATTGTCTATTCTATTAGGAATATTAGTATTATTTTTTGGTAAGGAAGTAAATGGACAAAGACGTTGGTTTGCAATTGGACCAATTTCTTTTCAGCCAGCAGAGTTTGCTAAGTTAACACTTATTATTACATTGGCAAGTCTTACAACCTACGCATATCGAGCATTAAAAACATATCGTATTTTAGTAATTATGGCAGTGCTTACGTTACCAATTTTCTTACCTGTTGTTTCAGCAAATTTAAGTTCTGGTATTATTATCTTTGGGATTGCTCTAAGTATGGCATTTATCGCAAGCAATAAAAAGTTTATTTTTGTACTATCCATGGGACTTGGCATTGGTGCCTGTGTACTGGCATTTAAGACAGGATTTTTAGAAATGGTTCTTGATGGATATCAAATGGATCGAATTTATGCATGGTTTGACCCAGTGGCTTATTCTAGTACCAATGGATT
This sequence comes from uncultured Lachnospiraceae bacterium, assembly GCA_904395845.1. Classification (GTDB taxonomy): domain Bacteria; phylum Bacillota; class Clostridia; order Lachnospirales; family Lachnospiraceae; genus Fimimorpha. The sequence continues at coordinate 8,763 of CAJFOH010000083.1, read as the reverse complement.
TCAAACAGTGCAAGGATTATATGCAATTGGTGCAGGTGGACTAATGGGTAGAGGTTTAGGGGAAAGTGTTCAGAAAATGGGATACTTACCAGAAGCACAAAATGATATGATTTTTTCCATTATCTGTGAAGAATTAGGTTTAGTTGGTGCTATATTAGTCATGTTATTATTTATATTATTAATATGGCGATTTATGGTTATTGCTGTCAATACAAAAGATTTCTTTGGGTTTATGTTAGTAATTGGAATTATGGCACATATTGCCATTCAAGTATTATTAAATGTAGCAGTAGTAACTAATACAATACCAAATACAGGGGTCAGCTTACCATTCATTAGCTATGGTGGTTCATCTGTACTATTTTTAATGGTAGAAATTGGAATTGTATTAAGTGTATCAAGGGAAATAAGTTTGGAACACTAAATACTAGAATTTATACATAAAAAAGGCAACATAAAAGAAGAATTACATAAGATAATATAATAAAAGGATGTTAAATCCATAGATAAAAAGTATCTTTAGGAGGGATCGTGTTGTCTTTTTTTAAAATTAATGGTAAATTGCCAATGCATGGAGGAATAAAAGTACAAGGTTCTAAAAACGCTGTACTACCAATGATGGCTGCTTCTGTTTTAAATAAAGGAATAACAGTTATCAAAAATGTACCTATGATATTGGATGTATGTTCTATGATTCATATCTTAAGAGAACTAGGTTGTGTTGTTAAGGTAGAGGGAGATTGTGTTACCATCGATTCCTCCCAAATGTCAAAAATAGAAATACCAGAAGAATGGGTAGGAAAAATGCGTTCCTCAATTATCTTACTTGGTCCACTACTAAGTCGATTTCATCAAGTCAAGACATTTTTTCCAGGTGGTTGTTCCATAGGAAAACGCCCCATTGATTTACATTTAACAGCATTAGAATTATTAGGTGCAACCTTTACTCATACGGAAAATGAAATTATTGGTATGACAAAGCAATTAGTTGGTAATGAAATAACATTTTCCTTTCCATCTGTGGGGGCAACAGAAAATGCTATTATGGCAAGTGTATGTGCCAAAGGAACTACCATTATAAAAAATGGAGCTAGAGAGCCAGAAGTTGTTCAGTTGTGTTTATTTTTAAACGCTATGGGTGCTAAAATATCAGGAATGGGAACTTCTACCATTAAAATTCAAGGAGTAACCCAGTTACATGATGTAGAATTTACAAATGCTGGAGATCGAATTGTGGCAGCTACCATATTAGCTGGAGCAGCTATTTGTGGTGGTGAGGTATTCATAGAGGGGGTTAAAAAAGAACACCTATTATATGTGCTAGATGCCTTAGAAGCTACTGGCTGTCAATGGGATAGTAAAGGAGATGTTATTCATCTAAAACGGTGCCTTCCTCTAAAGCCTATTAAACAATTAGTTACCGCTCCTTATCCAGGATTTCCTACTGATTGTCAGTCGCAAATGATGGCTGTATTAACATTGGCAAATGGAGTTTCAACAATAGAAGAAACTGTGTTTGAAGGAAGATTTAATACAGCAAATGAATTGAAAAAAATGGGAGCAGATATTATAATAGAAGCAGAAAAGAAAAGAGCTACAATTTTAGGTGTAAAAAAATTAACAGGAGCAACAGTAAAGGCATTGGATTTAAGAGGTGGAGCAGCACTGGTTCTTGCAGGATTAGCGGCAGATGGAGTGACATACGTTACGGATTGTCATCATATTCTTAGAGGCTATGCCCACTTTGCAGAAGATCTAAGAAACTTAGGAATGGATATAACACTTTTGGAAGAAAAACAATAAATGAAAAAATAATAACGTTGCTGTAATCATACAGCAGCTACATATTGTACTAGGAGAAATGATGACGAAAAAAAATAAAAAAAATCGGAAGTGGATTGGTATTTTAAGTGGAGTATGTATTTTTATATTTGCCATTGTAATATTAGGATGGAACACTCCAGTAGCAAATATTAATATTGTAGGTAACATATATGGTACGGAAGAAGAAATTGAAAATCAGCTATTTCCTACCAATAGAGAAAAAAGTTATTTTTCTTGTTTGATTGGACAAGTATTTGGTGTAAAGCATACCATACCTTCGATTCAGCAAGTTCAGTTAAAATTTAAAAGGTTTGATACTGTAGAAGTGAATGTATATGAAAAGGGAATTGTAGGTTGTATCTTTTATATGGGACAATATTTATATTTTGATAAAGATGGTATTGTTATAGACTCAAGTATGGAACAATTGGATGGAGTACCAATTATAGAGGGGATTAAATTTAATAAAGTTGTAATGTATGAAAGAATCGGTACAGAATCAGAAGATATTTTTGTAAATATATTAAATTTAACACAGATTTTACATAAAAATAATATTAAGATGGATAAGGCATATTTTTCTAAAGATTTAAAGGCTACATTATATTATGGAAATATTGAAATTTTATTAGGCTTTAATGATTTTATGGAGGATAAAATTGCTGTTATAGCCTCTATTATTCGTAATAATGGATTTGATGGATTAGAAGGTACATTAGATTTACAAAATTATAGTGATACCAATAATGAATATTTATTTAAAAAGAAAGAGGAAAAATAGTTATTTCTCAATGAAATATTTTATAAAAAATGCAATTAGTAGTTGATTATTTAATAAAAAAATAATATAGTATAATATATGGGAAAATGTAAGTAAAGATTCATATTCATTATGAATGATATTTGATTAAGATGTACATACACTAAAAATAATAGTCAGAATGGAATGAGCTTAAATATAAGGAGGAAGTTTTTGTGTTTGAAATAAAGCTAAATGAAACAGAAAGCGCAGCAAAAATTATTGTTATCGGTGTGGGTGGTGCAGGAAATAATGCAGTAAACCGAATGGTAGAGGAAAAAATTATAGGAGTAGAATTTATTGGGATTAATACAGACAAGCAAGTATTACAATTATGCAAAGCGCCTACTACATTCCAAATTGGTGAAAAGTTAACAAAAGGTCTTGGTGCTGGTGCAAAGCCAGAAGTTGGTGAAAAGGCAGCGGAAGAAAATATTGAAGATTTAACTCAAATGATGAAGGGTGCAGACATGGTGTTTGTTACCTGTGGAATGGGTGGCGGTACTGGAACAGGTGCAGCTCCAGTTGTTGCTAGGATTGCAAAAGAAATGGGTATCTTAACAGTTGGTGTTGTTACAAAGCCATTTTCCTTTGAAGGTAGAGCACGTGCAAACAATGCTAATTCAGGAATTGAAAAGTTAAAAGATGCAGTAGATACATTAATTGTTATTCCAAATGATAAATTATTACAATTAGTAGATAGAAGAACTGGTATCCCTGAAGCATTAAAGAAAGCTGATGAAGTATTACAACAAGCAGTTCAAGGTATTACAGACTCTATTAATCGTCCAGGATTAATTAACCTTGACTTTGCCGATGTTCAAACAGTTATGAAGGATAGAGGAATTGCTCACGTTGGTATTGGTGTTGCAAGAGGAGAAGATAAGGCAATTGAAGCGATGGAAGCTGCTATCTCTAGCCCACTTCTTGAAACAACTATTGATGGTGCAACCCATGTTATGATTAATATTGCAGGTAATGTAGGATTAATTGAAGCAGGGGAAGCAACTGACTATGTGCGTGAAAAAGCAGGAGAAGATGCAGATATTATCTTTGGTATTACAGAAGGTAATGTAGATTCTGATGAAGTAATTATTACAGTAATTGCTACTGGAGTTGCTGATCGTACAACTGTGCCAAATGTAAAGCAAATTATGAGTGAGTTTAAGCAAGTGCAACAACCACAAAAATCCAATGCATTTACAAAGGTAGAGCCTACATATGTTCAAAAGAAACCAGAAGTATCAACAGATAATACAGAGGCAAAGAAGTTCCAATCTCGATTAGAAACAAAAGGATATTCTGTTCCAAATGGAGATAAAGAAGAAATTGGATTAGTAATTCCAAGTTTTATGAAAAAAGATAGATAATTATATTGTATTATAATACAAGCGATATAGCAGCTAAGGTGTACAAGCCTTAGCTGTTTTTTGTTACTAAAAAAATAATTCAAAGTATGCAATGGGAGAAATAATTTAATGTATGGTGTGGTAGATAATGAGAACAGACCATAATGTTAACGAAAGAGAGAAAAATGTTTTTATAGAAGATGTTCAATTTTGTAAAAAGTATATAAAAAATGAAAAAGTGGTTGCTAAAGTTCAAAATATGTGTTATTATATAGAAAAATGAACAAAACATATTGGAAGCAATGATAAATACCATAAGAATTGTGATTGTAAAAATATGTTTGTAAGAATGAAATAAAAAATGGAGGAAGTATCATGGAAAAGAAACTTGTTTATGTAGCAATGTGTGGAGATATTATTCATTATGGACATATTAACATCTTGAATGAAGCATCCAAATTAGGAGAAGTAATTGTAGGGTTACATACCGATCGTTTGATTACATCGGTAATGCGTTTGCCAATTTTAACTTATGAAGAAAGAAAACGTGTCATTGAAAATATCAAAGGGGTAAGTAAAGTAATTCCACAAGATTCTTTAGATCAAGTAGAAAATTTAAGAGAATTAAAGCCAGATTATGTAGTACATGGAACAGACTGGTGTGAAGGCCCAGATAAGTATTTACGGGATAGAGTAGAAGAAGTGATTAAGGAATGGGGAGGAAGTATTGTTGATATTCCTTATACCGAAGGGGTTAGTCTTGATAAGTTAAATGATTTAATTGTTCACTTAGGAACTACTGATGTTCGTAGAGGTGCATTAAGAAGGATGTTATCCATTCACAAGCATGTTCGTGTATTAGAAGCACACAATGGACTTACAGGATTAATTGTAGAGAAAACAAAAGTAAATAAAAATGGAAAAGATGTTGAATTTGATGCTATGTGGATGAGCAGTTTATGTGATTCAACAGCAAAAGGGAAGCCTGATATTGAATTAGTAGATGTAACTTCAAGATTAAATACAATCAATGAGATTATGGAAGTGACCACAAAGCCAATGATCGTAGATGGAGATACTGGTGGGAAAATTGAACATTTTACCTATACCGTAAAAAGCTTAGAGCGAGTTGGGGTATCTGCCATCGTAATTGAAGATAAAGTAGGACTTAAGAAAAACTCTCTATTTGGAACAGGTGCAGGTCAAACACAAGATAGTATTGAAGGTTTTTGTGAAAAAATTCGTGCAGGAAAACAAGCACAAGTAACCAATGATTTTATGATTTTTGCTCGTATTGAAAGCTTAATATTAAAGCAAGGAATGGAAGACGCACTAAAAAGAGCCAAGGCATACATGGAAGCTGGTGCAGATGGTATTATGATTCATAGCATTGATAAAACGGGACAAGAAATTTTTGATTTCTGTAAAGAGTACAACAAGTTGGAACAAAGAAAGCCATTAATGGTTGTGCCAACAGCCTATAATTCCATTTATGAACAAGACTTATACAATGCTGGTGTAAATATTGTGATTCATGCAAACCATTTAGTTCGTAGTGCATATCAAGCAATGAGTACTTGCGCCAAAACCATTTTAGAACATGAACGTTCCAAGGAATGTGATGATATGTGTTTAAGCATTAAAGAAATTTTAACATTGGTGGATATTAAGTAAAAAACATTAGAATGCTAGAATGTAATAAGATAACAATTAGTTGTGATTTTTAGAAAAGAAAGTAGGAGATAGGTAGTGTTACAATGTCAAACATTTATCGAACAATTAAATAATAATGGACTTCAATTTTTTACAGGAGTTCCAGATTCCTTATTAAGTAGTTTTAGTGCATGGCTTATGGATTATAGAGAAGATAATCATATTATTGCTGCCAATGAAGGAAATGCATTAGCCATTGGGGTAGGGCATTATTTGGCAACTGGAAATATTCCAGTAATTTATATGCAAAACTCAGGAATTGGAAATGCAGTCAATCCAATGGCATCACTTTTACACAAAGATGTGTATCAAATTCCAGCCTTATGGATAGTAGGTTGGAGAGGACAGCCAAATACAAAAGACGAACCACAGCATGTATTTCAAGGGAAGGCTACCATTGCTATGTTAGAGCAATTACAAATTCAAGTGGAAGTGTTATCAAGTGATGAAACAGAAGCTAGCACACAGATTTCTCGTGCAGTTTCTTATATGAAAGAAACAAAGCAACCATTTGCATTTGTAGTAAAAAAGAATACATTTTGTGAGTATCATTCAGAAAAACAAACACATACAACAGCGTTTCCATTAACGAGAGAAGAAGCAATTCAAACAATCCTAGAGTCCATAGAAAAAGATAGCTTGATTGTGTCAACAACTGGAAAGGCTTCCAGAGAACTATTTGAACTGAGAGAAGCACAAAAGGAAAATCACAACAAAGATTTTCTAACTGTAGGCTCTATGGGACATGCATCTTCCATTGCACTAGGAGTTGCAAGAGAAACAGATAGAAAGGTATATTGTATTGATGGTGATGGTGCTGCCCTTATGCATATGGGAGCAATGGCAGTGATTGCACAACAAAAGCAAAAAAATTTGGTACATATTGTCATCAATAATGGTTGTCATGAATCAGTAGGAGGTCAGCCAACGGTAGCATTTTCTATTGATATGGAACAAATTGCCAAAGGTTGTGGATATGAAAGAGTGGTAACTTGTACTACAAAAGAGGAAATAAAGCAAGTGTTGAAACAACAAAAGCTGAAGCAAAAAGGATTGAAACAACAAGTGTTGAAACAACAAGAGTCAAAACAACAGATATTGGAACAAAAAAATTTATTGGATAAAGATGATAAGACTACATGGATTCAAATTATGGTAAAGCAAGGAAGTAGAAGTGATTTGGGACGTCCAACCATACCTGCAAAGGAGAATAAAGAAAACTTTATGAGAGAAATTATGGGATAAAGGAGAAGGAAATGGAAGTAAAGAGAAATATTTTATTAAACCCTGGTCCAGCCACTACAACACATACGGTAAAGTTAGCGCAGGTAGTTCCTGATATTTGCCCAAGAGAGTTGGAGTTTGGGAAAATGATGGAAGAAGTATGCAAAGACTTGGTTCAATTTGTGGCAGATTATGAAACATATGAGTGTGTGCTATTTGGTGGTTCAGGAACAGCAGGAGTGGAAGCAATGCTCACTTCTGTCATAGGAGAAGAGGATTGTGTACTAATTATTAATAATGGTGCATATGGAAAACGAATGTGTGAAATTTGTGACGTATATGGAATTTCGTATGTGGAATATAAAAGCTCTAATATAGAGCCAGTTAATATGGCAAAGTTAGAAGAAGTCATTGCATCCAAGAGAGAAATACTAACCCATATTGCTTGTATTCATAATGAAACAACTACAGGATTGTTAAATGATGTTACTAGTATTGGGCAACTGGCAAAGGCATATCAACTAACATTTCTTGTAGATGCTATGAGTTCTTATGCTGGGATTCCTATTGATATGGAACAAATGAACATTTCCTATCTGGTAGCAAGCTCTAATAAAAATATTCAAGGAATGGCAGGGTTATCTTTTGTCATTGCAAATAGAGACCAATTAGTTTCGTTAAAGGAGAAGAAAGCAAGAAGTTTTTATCTCAATCTATATGCACAATATGATTACTTTGTAAAAACAAAACAACTTCGTTTTACTCCACCAGTACAAACGGTGTATGCGTTAAAGCAAGCCATTGAAGAATTGAAAAGGGAAACCGTAGAGGGAAGATACAAACGTTATACAAAAAGTTGGGAAGTATTGTTAGAAGGAATAGAACAATTAGGTCTTACTTACTTAGTAGAGAAAGAAAACCAATCCCATATTATTACTACCATTGTAGAGCCAGAGGTAGAAGGATATTCCTTTGAAGAAATGCATCAATATTTGTATGATAGAGGCTATACCATTTATCCAGGAAAAATAGGAGAGGCAAATACCTTTCGTATTGCAAATATTGGGGCGATTGATGAACATGATATTAAAGGATTTTTAAAAGAACTAAAAGGATATTTACAAACATTATAACAATAAAATAGAGATAGGAAACTACGCAATGGATAAAGTTTAGTTGCGTAGTTTTTTTATAGAAAGGGGAGGAGGATAATATTAGGGGGAAATGAAAATCATTGTTGTTCAAAAAAAATGTACTAGATATTAGGAAAAGTAAAAAGATATATTATGGAAATATATTAAATATCAGTTTTTTATTAGAAAAAATAGAATATACATATTGAAAAGTATTTCATATTAATATAAAATAGGTGTAATGAAATAGGTGAAAAAAGTGTGTAAAAGAAATCATATTAAGAAAAAAGTGTTAGAGGAGAAATATGGGATGGAAAAACAATTAAAGAAACATAGCAATTTAGAAAATAATAAGGGATTAAAAAAGATATTTTATTATTGTATTGCAATGACAATATGTAGTATTGTAATGGTAGGTATCGTAGTAGGTAAAATTATAATGAAAGATTATAGTTATCTATTGCTAGGCGAGATTGGACAAATTTTTTGTATTATAATTTCCGCAGTGATGTGGAGCACATATAATGAAATAAAGCAAAATTGGTAAGGTATGATATTAGTTTTAAAAAGAGAGTAACTATTTGTAAACTTCCTAAAAGGAGAGTTGTATGAAAATAGAGTTAAATAATTTTAGGAAATATAGATTAAAAAAATTTATAAGTTTTCTAGTCTGTATGATTTTATCCATAGGAATTGCATTTGTTATAGAAGCTATAACTAG
>CAJFOH010000082.1 GCA_904395845.1 uncultured Lachnospiraceae bacterium | reverse complement strand
GGGTATTCGTAGCACCAGAATTTCCACTTCCAGAATTTCTTATATCTATTCCATGCAAACGACCATACAAATATCCTGTTTGTAACAAACCACAACAATATCCCATTATTAAGAATATAACACGCAACATTATTGTTCCTTTTCCTTTCGTTCACGAATAATAAACTTAAGTGACGTTCCTCTAAATCCAAAGGTATCACGAATTTTATTTTCTAAGTATCTTGTATAAGAGAAATGCATTAACTCTTTGTCATTTACAAAAATAACAAAGGTTGGTGGCTTAACAGATACTTGGGTAATATAGTATAGGCGTAAACGTTTTCCTTTATCTGCTGGTGGTTGTTGCATTGCAACTGCTTCTGTCATAATTTCATTTAATACACCAGTAGCAACACGCATTGATTGGTTTTCAATTACCATATCAATGGTTTCAAACAAACGATTAATTCTTTGTCCTGTTTTCGCAGAAATAAAGATAATTTCTGCATAAGACATAAAAGATAAAATTTGACGTACCTTTTCTGTAAAACGATAAATGGTCTTATCATTCTTTTCAATGGCATCCCACTTATTAACAGCAATAATAATCCCTTTTCCTCTTTCATGGGCAATTCCAGCTATTTTTGCGTCTTGCTCTGTTACCCCTTCCTCTGCATTAATCACTAATACTACAACATCAGCACGTTCTACAGCACTTACTGTACGAATAATACTATAACGTTCTAATTCTTCTTTGATTTTGTTTTTACGTCTAAGACCAGCAGTATCAATAAAAATGTACTCTTTGTCATTATATACGATTTCTGTATCTACTGCATCTCTTGTTGTTCCTGCAATATCAGAAACAATTACACGATTTTCTCCCAAAATCTTATTAATAATTGAAGACTTTCCTACATTTGGCTTTCCTACAATAGCAACACGAGGGCGTTCATCTTCTACTTCTTCTAACATTGACTTGTCAAAATGGCTTGTAACGATATCTAACATATCACCAATTCCCAAACGAGAAGCTGCAGAAATTGGCACTGGGTCACCAATTCCTAAGTTATAAAACTCATACACATCAGCCATAAACTTTTCAAAACTATCTACTTTATTTACTACTAATACTACTGGCTTTCCTGAACGGCGTAACATATCTGCTACTTTTGCATCAGAATCCACTAACCCTTGTCTTACATCTGTTAAAAAGATAATAACGTCAGCAGTATCAATAGCAATTTGTGCCTGATCTCTCATTTGAGATAAAATAATATCATTGCTATCTGGTTCAATCCCACCAGTATCTACTAAGGTAAAGTTCATATCTAACCAGCTACAATCTGCATAAATTCTATCTCTTGTTACTCCAGGTGTATCCTTAACAATGGATATCATCTCACCTGCTAAGGCATTAAATAGTGTAGACTTTCCAACATTTGGACGTCCTACTACTGCAACAATTGGTTTACTCATATCTATATCTCCTTCAACTCATATGCGGTATAATTGGTATCTTCTTTTGCATCTTCTATTCCAAGAAGCGCATCAATTAAATACTGTCCGCTTGATTTTACAATATTAAGTGGTACTTGTAAAGTGCTTTCTACTTCGTCTGTGGTTATATCATCTAAAAATACATGTTCTCCACTACGAAGCATATTAATTGGAATTAATAATCTCTCACCTAATGGAACTTCTTTTAACTGACCAATTAAATCTTGCCCTGTAATTAATCCAGAAACTGTTATTTTTTCACCGAAAAAGTAATTAATAATCGTATAAACATGAATGGTAACATTTGGGAATTTTTCCATGACCCAACCAGCAATTTGCTCAATATATGGAGCTGCCAACTTTCCTGTTGCCACAGATACACTAACTACTCTATCATCACTTTCATATTGATCTAATGCACATTTACATTCTTCTAGTAATAGGCGAATCATTCCCACTCCATTTTCTAATTGAATGTAACCATCATAGCGTGATTCTTCTGGAAGTTCCCTTTCTGCTAGAATATAAAATTCATCACTGGCTTGTATAAAATGAATGCCATGAGTTTGATAAATTTTTTCCTGCCATCGCTCAATAATGTCAATTGTTTTTTCTGCATCTTCTTTATTAAATGGCTCTAATGGATATAAACCATCACGAAACTTTGTAAGTCCTACTGGAACAACAGAAAGACTTTTCATATGTGGAATATATGCTTCCAAATCTCTTATGGTTCGTTCCAGTTCTTCTCCATCATTTTCTCCTTTACAAAGAACAATTTGTCCATTCATTTCAATGCCAGCTTCAAATAATCGTTGAATTTTTTGTAAGGATTCCCCTGCAAAACGATTGTGTAACATTTTTTTTCTAAGTTCTGGATTGGTAGTATGAACAGAAATATTAATTGGTGCTAACTTATATTTAATAATTCGTTCAATATCCTTATCTCGCATATTGGTAAGTGTAATATAATTTCCTTGTAAAAAAGAAAGTCTAGAATCATCATCCTTAAAATATAAGGTTTCTCTCATTCCTGGTGGCATTTGGTCAATAAAACAAAACATACACTTATTGGTACATGATTTGTATTCTGACATTAAGCTACTTTCAAATACAACACCTAGTTCTTCGTCATAGTCTTTTTCAATCTCTAGCTCCCATTCTTCTCCATTTGCCTTTTGCACCAATAATTCTACATATTCATCATTCATCAAATATTCAAAATCGAAAATGTCTTCAATTTCTTGATTATTGACTGCAATAATAGAATCCCCTGCCTCTAACTCTAATTGCTCTGCAATAGAATCTTTCTTTACTTCTTTTATAATATGTCCTTTTCTTTTCATTCTATTATCTCCAAACTAAAATAGCTTTCTTCCTTTTACATATTTAGCCTTAATGTGTCTATCATCTGCTAAATATATGATTCTCTCTAATCGTTGTTTTATACTTAATTGTTCTCTATTTAACTCTGCATCATCAATGACTAAAACATCAAACTCATATCCAGGTTCTAAACTACCTACTTTTCCAAAAAATGCCCCTCCACCTTTGGTTGCCATATAAAATGCTTCTTCCATTCCTAGTGGTTTCCATCTACTATCTTGTAATCTCCATCGCAATTTTGAAACTTGGATTGCATGTGCCATGGCACGAAACATATTTTCTGTCGTTCCTCCAGCAACATCACTTCCAAGCCCTACTTGTAACCCTTGTTCTAGGTACATACGAATTGGAGCAATACCAGAAGATAGATTGCTATTAGACTCTGGACAATGTGCCACAAATACTCCTTGCTTCTTCATTAATTCTACTTCATTTTTATCAGAATAAATGCAATGTGCCATTACTGTCTTACATGGTTCTTTTTCTTTATCGCCAAATAATCCAAACTGATAATAAGCATCTCCATAATTCTCTGACCAAGGACATAACTCTTTTACCCATGTAACTTCTTCTGGGTTTTCTGACAAATGAGATTGTACAGAAAGATTGTATTCTTTTTGAATTTCACCTAACTGTCTCATTAAATCATCGCTACAACTAGGTATAAAACGTGGGGTTAATATAGGTTTTGTATTCTTGTATTCTTTTTCTTTCACCTTATTTAACCATGTTAACGTTGATTGCACAGAGTTGTCTGTTTCTTCTTTTAGATAATCAGGACAATTTCTGTCCATATTTACTTTTCCTACATAAGTGCAAAGACCTGATTGTTCTAATAAATCCATAAGTAATACTGTTGATTGTTCATGTACAGTAGCAAATACGCAGGCTCTTGTTGTTACACTATGCTTCATATTTTTTACAAAGCTTTCATATGCTTTTTTTGCATACTCAAGGGAATGATATTTGTTCTCCTCTGGAAATGTATAGGCTTCTAACCAGTCTAACAGTTCCATATCCATACCAAACCCACGAAATGCATACTGTGGTGCATGAATATGAAGGTCGGTAATACCTGGCATTAAAATAGCATCTTTATAATCAATTACTAAATGTTTTTCCAAATGTTCTGGGAGAGTTTTATAAATACCCTCTACCACTCCATTGTTACATACTAAATAACTTTTTTCATAAATTTCTAATTCTGATTGATTCTTACTATATACAATGGTTCCTTTTAAAATAAATAAAGATTCATTCATCGGTTAATCTCCTTTCCTAACCCTTAACACGTTGTTTCCTTTTCTAGTTTGTGTTAGTTAACTTATACCTTACTTAAAGTTTATTTTAAGTTTGCCTACTTATAGTCAGCTATTACGGCAGCTGGTAGAAACGTTCAACCTATTATGAACCTATATAAGTAAATTTTCTTTTATAGAAGTATACTAATACTCCTATAATATGGTATCATTACATTTTTTTACTGTCAACACGAAGTTTCCAAACCACTTCCCCTTCCATTCTTTCTACATTTTTCTCACATTATGTCGAAAAAGGTTGATGAAACTATTGACTATATAAATGAATTAATGATATAAACATAAGAGGAAATATATAACTTGGAGGAACTTATGAATAATAAATATACCTTTGAACATACACTTCCAATTGCACCTTTAAAAATTGCAGCATTGGAAAGTTGTAATGATTTTGCTACTCGTGTAAACAATCATATTGTAAACTTCCGTAGAAATGATATGGAAGCCTTAAAAAAAACTTGTTCCGATTTAGAATTTCGTGGATATGATTGTGACTCTTACTTATTAGACTTTGATTGTGTTCGTTTTGGTTCTGGTGAAGCAAAATGTCAATTAAATGAATCTGTTCGTGGAACTGATTTATTTGCTATGGTTGATGTAACTAATTATAGCTTAACTTATAAAGTTTGTGGACATACCAATCATATGTCACCAGATGATCACTTCCAAGATTTAAAGCGTTTAATTGGTGCTAGTGCTACAACTGCACAAAGAATTAACGTTATTATGCCATTTTTATACGAAAGTAGACAACATAAGCGTACAAAACGTGAATCTTTAGACTGTGCTATGGCACTAGAAGAACTTGTAGCTATGGGTGTTGAAAATATTATTACTTTTGATGCTCATGACCCTCGTGTTCAAAATGCCATTCCTTTAAATGGTTTTGATAATTTTACACCACCATATCACTTTATTAAAACATTATTTAAGCATGTGAAAGATTTAAAAATTGACAAGGAACATTTAATGGTTATTAGCCCTGATGAAGGTGCTATGAATCGTTCCGTATATTTTGCAAATAACTTAGGTGTAGATATGGGTATGTTCTATAAGCGTCGTGACTACTCTACCGTTGTAAATGGTAGAAACCCTATCGTAGCTCATGAGTTTTTAGGTTCTAGTGTAGAAGGAAAGACAGTAATTATTGTAGATGATATGATTTCTTCTGGAGAAAGTATGTTAGATACTGCAAAAGAATTAAAGAATCGTAAAGCAAGCAAGGTAATTGTTTGTTGTACTTTTGGGTTATTTACTGATGGTTTTGAAAAATTTGATGAATTCCATAATGCTGGCTATATTGATTATGTAATTACAACAAATCTAAGTTATCGTAAACCTGAGTTACTTTCTAAACCTTGGTACTTAGAAGCTGATTTAAGTAAATATACTGCTGCAATTATTAATACATTAAATCATAATGTTTCTATTGGTAGTGCATTATCTCCAACAGAACGTATTCAACGTTTGGTACAAGAATATAACTCTCTTGTATAAAAAAATTTACTTTAACATCATCTATATATTATCCTTATAAATTTACTTAACAAAAAGAGAAGGCAATTATCATACATGTAATTGCCTTCTCTTTTATTATTTTAACATTAGAAATGCTGCCAAACCACCTCTGTCCTCACCTTCTACTCGATGAGAATAAAATATATCATGATTACACATTGTGCAAAGATTTGATGTACTAATATTTTGTTCTAATAGTCCAGCTTCTAATAAAATTTGCTTATTTGCTTCCCACAAATTAAATTCATATTTTTTGTTTTGTTTCATCTTTATAATTTTTCCCCAAATACTTCTTGGAAAAATCAAATATACAATATCTGCAATACTTTCATCTACTTCATAACAAGATCCACAAATACTAGGTCCAATACATGCAACCATATCTTTTGGATTGCTTCCATATGTTTCTTGCATTTTTTCTACGGTTCTACGAGCCATTTTTCCAACAGTTCCTCTCCAACCAGAATGGCTAAGACCAATTACTTTTTTTACTGGATCTACAAAGTAAAGTGGGACACAATCTGCATAAAATGTAACTAAAGGAACATTAGAAAGATTTGTTATAAGTCCATCAATATTATGTAAGTCACTTTCCTTTTTTAACCCTTTTCCAATATCCTCTTCCCTTACCACATGAATGTTTGTTGTATGGGTTTGATTGGCAAATACCATTCTTTCCCAATCCATTCCTAATGCATCTGCCATACGCTTAAAGTTTTCCTCTACATCTTCTTTTTTATCGTTAGAGGATAGTCGTAAGTTCATCGTCCCATACTTATCTTTACTTACTCCACCTAACTTTGTAGAAAACCCTTGTTCTACAATGCCTAACTTTTCTAGCTCTTTAAAGCTAATATATGGCACCTGATTGTTTGTTCTAGCAATAATACTTTCATTTTCCTTTACTATCATTTATTTTCCCTCCTAATAAACTGCTAACCTACATTCCCCCGAATGCATTCTTTAACAGTTGTATTTCCTCTCCTAAAATACCAACAACATCAAAACGATAATTGTTATTTTCATATAATTTTTTCTCTCTTAAATAGTAACTTGCAACTTGATAAATTGTCTTTTGTTTTTTCGCTGTAACTGCAAAAAATGGATGCCCATAGGTGTCTTTCTTTCGATACTTTACTTCAATAAATACAATCGTATCCTTATCCAAACCAATGACATCTATTTCACCTAATTTACATCGGTAATTCTTCTCTAGTATCTTGTACCCTTGTTGCTGTAAATATAAACTAGCTATTTCTTCATACTTTGCTCCTATCACTCGTTTATTCTTCTCCATAACCCCTCTTATAAAAAGTTTTTAATAAATGTATTTCTATGAATGGCACATGCTCCTATCTTTTTTAATGCGTCAATATGTTCTTTGGAGCCATACCCTTTATTACTAGCAAAACTATATTCAGGAAACAATGCATCGTACTCTTTCATCATACGATCTCTTGTTACTTTTGCCACAATGCTAGCTGCTGCAATGGAAATACTTTTTGTATCTCCTTTAATAATAGGAACTTGCAATTGTTCTACCTCTGGTATTGTGACAGCATCATTTAGTAGTACTTCTGGTTTTACCGTAAGTTTGCTAATTGCCATTCTCATTGCTTTATAGGTAGCTTGTAAAATATTGATTTCATCAATAACATCTGGTCCAACTATTCCAATTCCAATTGAAATTGCCTTTTCACATATTAGTTCATACAGAAGTTCTCTTTTTTCTTCTGATAATTTTTTTGAATCATTAATATATAAAATATCACAATTCTTTGGCAAAATCACACTACAAGCAACAACTGGACCTGCTAGTGGACCTCTCCCTACCTCATCAATACCACAAATATATTGGTAGTTATCATACTGTTTTTCAAACTGTTGCATCGCCTTAGTGCGTTCTATTTCTTGTAAGTAAGCATCTCTTTTCTTATTGTATTTCTCTATAAGGTTTTGTACCGCCTTTCTAGAGTCATCTTTATATTCATTCACAACTTCTTCTAATTGTGTAACAACACTCATATCAGCAGTTAACTGATGGTTAATATTTAGTTGCTCAAATATGTATTTTATTTCACTTACCTTTTGCATCTATGAATCTACCTTTCCAAATGAAGATAGTGGCCAAATTCGTATCCAAACCTTACCTATAATCTGGTCTTTTTTTACTGCACCTACTAACTCATCTCTACTATCTTTGCTGTGATTTCGATTATCACCTAACACAAAATATTCATCTTCCCCTAATGTAATTTCATCCTTAGCAATCCCCTCCATAAGCATTGCCTCAGCACCAAAATGTTCTTCTAACACTTCCCCATTTACATAAATTAAGCTATCCTTAATTTGTATGGTTTCTCCAGGCAATCCAATAATTCTTTTTACATAATG
>CAJFOH010000081.1 GCA_904395845.1 uncultured Lachnospiraceae bacterium | reverse complement strand
TTTCTATTCCCTACAAAAACCTTACAAAAACCCTTGCTCCTACCACCTCATAGTAGTAAAATAAACATGATAAATACAATAAAAAAGGGAGAAGAAAAATATGTTTTCACGAAAGGACTTAATACGCTTAATGATACCACTTATTATTGAGCAAATATTAGCCGTATTAGTTGGTATGGTTGACGTAGTTATGGTAGCAAAAGTAGGGGAGTCAGCCGTATCAGGTGTAGCACTTGTAGATAGTATTAATATACTAATTATACAGCTCCTATCTGCCATGGCAACAGGAGGAGCAGTAGTATCTGCTCAGTTCATTGGAAGAAAAGACGAAAAAAGAGCTTGTATGGCAGCTAATCAATTATTGCTAACTACAGGAATTGTATCCATTCTTGTAGCAGGGATTGCACTTATTGGTAATAAAACTATTTTGCATCTTGTATTTGGTCAGGTAGAAAAAGAAGTAATGTATAACGCAAAAATTTATTTCTATATATCAGCAGCTTCTTATCCATTTTTAGCAATTTACAATTCCTGTGCAGCCTTATATCGTTCCATGGGAAACTCCAAAGTATCTATGAAAACGTCTATCTATATGAATATTATTAACGTTTCTGGAAATGCAATCTGTATTTACCTATTAAAAATGGGGGTAGAAGGTGTTGCAATTCCAACATTAGTATCAAGAATATTTGCAGGATTATTTATGCTATATATCATTCGTAATCCGAAAAACATGATTCATGTGGACAAACGATTACGACTAGGATTTCATCCAGAAATTATCAAAAATATTTTAAGAATTGGTATTCCAAATGGGCTAGAAAATAGTATGTTCCAATTTGGAAAGCTAATGGTACAAAGTTTAGTTTCTACACTAGGAACAGCAGCAACTGCTTCATTTGCCATTGCTTCTAATCTTGCAACCATTGAATACTTACCGGGAAATGCGCTAGGTCTAGGGTTAATTACAGTAGTTGGACAATGTGTAGGAGCTAGTGAGTTTGGTCAGGCAAAATCCTATATTAAAAAAATAGTAGGTGTAACCTATGCAATCGTAGCAGTGGTAGCCTGTTCAATGGCAATTTTTTCTCCACAAATTGTGCATATTTATAACTTGAATGCAGAATCAAGTAAAATTGCAGTAGAATTAATGATTGTTCATAGCATTGCAATGATTGTGTGGCCATTGTCCTTTACTCTAACTCATGGACTTCGAGCAGCCACAGATGTCAAGTATCCAATGGTAGTATCCATATGTTCCATGTGGGCATTTCGTATTGGGCTTAGTTACATTTTCGTGTTACAATTCCATATGGGAGTAATGGGTGTATGGTTTGCAATGTTTGTGGATTGGACATTTAGAGCAATTATGTTTACCATTCGATTTGTGAGTGGAAAGTGGATAAAGCAACCTATTTAAGCAGGTAGCAAAGCAGGTAGCATAGTAAACTGCAAAGCAAATAGCAAAGCAAGTTGCATGACAGATAGCAAAGCAACTAGCATAGCAACTAGTTTAAGCAAATCACTTAGAAGATAGCTTAATCAGATAACTTAGTTAAAAAATATAACAATAAGTATAGGAAATGATGTATTTTTGCTTGAAAGTGTTGACAGATAAAATACATATTTATATGATACATATTAGAATGATAACAATATGTTTGGATAATTTAATATTAGTAAGGAAATTTAATTAGTCATACAAATGGTTTATATTATCCATAATATAGATTATCCATAGTAATATTGGAATATCAAATATTTAAAAGAAAATATAAATGAGAGGTAACAGGTTTGACAGACAAGAATAAGACAATAGTCGATTATCAAAAAGGGTTAACCACAGAGCAAGTCAATGAACAAATTGAAAAAGGTTATAAAAATATTGCTCAAGATAAGATTACAAAGACAAAAAGCCAAATCATAACAGATAATGTATTTACATTGTTCAACTTATTAAACTTTATGATTGCAGTCGCTTTGGCTCTTGTTGGAGCATTTAGTAATATGATATTTATACTTATCATTATTACAAATATTTTAATTGCAATTATACAAGAGCTTCATGCAAAAAAATTAGTAGATGAGTTATCGTTACTATCTGCACCATCGGCTATGGTAGTTCGCAATGGAGTAGAACAAAACATACCAGTAGAAGACATTGTAAAAGATGATGTTATGATATTAGATAGTGGAAAGCAAATCTGTGTAGACGGTGTTGTTTTATCAGGAAAGGCTGAAATCAATGAATCGTTATTAACAGGGGAGTCTGACCCAATTCCAAAGGATATAGGTGATACAGTACTATCAGGAAGCTCCGTTATTAGTGGAAAATGTTACGTTCAAGTCACTCATGTTGGAAATGAAAGCTATGCCACAAAGCTAGCACAAGAAACAAAGAAAATGCGTGCTGTTCATTCAGAACTTGTAACATCAATGCAAAAAGTAACAAAATTTACAAGTTTTCTAATTATACCACTTGGAATTTTACTTTTTGTTCAAGCATATTTTGTTAGAAATAATAGCATTGCAGATGCAGTTGTATCTAGTTCTGCTGGTTTACTTGGTATGTTACCAAAAGGGCTTATGTTATTAATTAGCATTAGCCTTGCAGTAGGTGTTGGAAAATTAGCAAAGGCAAAAGTATTGGTACAAGAGTTATTTTCTTTGGAAACACTTGCTCATGTAGATGTATTATGTCTAGATAAGACAGGGACAATTACAGAGGGTAAGATGAAAGTGGAGAGCGTATATCCACTGATGCAAGATATTGATTATGAAACTGTTATGGGTTCTTTCTTAACCTATTCCGATGATAACAATGCTACATTCCAAGCATTAAAAGAGTATTTTAAACAAAATGACACATACAAACCAATAGATAAAGTTCCATTTTCTTCTCAAAGAAAGTGGAGTGCTATGAAGTTTTCAGAAGAAGGAACGTTTGTCATTGGTGCACCTGAAAAACTAACAGATAAGCCATTGCCAGAAGAATTAGCAAATGAAATTGCATCTGGAAAACGTGTGCTATTAGCTGGCTTTACAAGCCAGGAGGTAAGTGCAGACAAGCCTCTTTCCAATGTAATTTCATGTATTGGAATTGTAATTAGTGACCCAGTACGTGCAAATGCAAGAAAGACCATGGATTATTTTAGACGTGAGGGAGTACAAATTAAAATTATTTCTGGAGATAATCCAGTAACTGTATCTTCCATTGCCAAGGAAGCAGGTGTAGAAGACTATGCTTCTTACATTGATATGAGCCGTATTGATAAAGATACCAATATGGACGAATTGGTAGACAAGCATTCTGTATTTGGTCGTGTATCTCCAGAACAAAAGCGACAAATCGTTATGTCATTAAAGAAAAAAGGACATTCCGTTGCTATGACAGGAGATGGTGTTAATGACTTATTAGCTTTAAAAGAAGCTGATTGTAGTATTGCCATTGGTGAGGGAAGTGATGCTGCCCGTCAAACAGCACAGTTAGTATTGTTAAACTCTGATTTTTCTTCTTTAATTCAAGTATTAGCAGAAGGAAGACGAGTGGTAAATAACATTACTCGTGTGGCAGGAGTATTCTTTATTAAAACGATTTACTCTGTGATTTTAGCATTCCTTTGTGTATTTGGAAATTTTGCATTTCCATTTATACCAACCCAAATTACATTGATAGATGCAGCCATTGAAGGTTATCCAGCATTCTTCACTTCCTTTGAAGCAGATAATAGAAAAGTAAAAGGGAAGTTTTTATCTACGGTTTTACTACGAGCATTGCCAAATGCGTTAACGATTATTTTGGCTATTATTGCTGTTAGTTGTATGTGGAAGCAAGTAGGAATCCCACAAGAAGAAGTACAGACAGTGATGTATTTTATGGTAGGTTTTGTTAGTGTGCTAGGAGTAATTAAGTCTAGTGTACCATTTAATAAGTTGCGTGTATTCCTATGCGTAAGTATGACCGTAGGATATTATGCAGCCATTTACTTATTCCATAGCTTATTACATGTAACACTTCCAGGAAAAACTTCATTAACTTATATTGCCATACTAGCGGTATGTGCCATTGTAGTAGAGCGTATAATTAGCGTAATTGTTAATAGTATTGCATGTAAGAATGAGAAGTAATAAAGGTATTAGAATAGTAAGATGGTGGTTTTATGAAACGTAGAGGGAAAATAATATGTATATTAGGAATGATTATCATTCTAGGAATATTCTTGTTTAGTGGATGTTCAGGAAATAAAAAACAAGTAATGTCAAGTAATGTAGAAACAGAAGAAGAAACAATAGAAGGAACAACAGAAAAAAGTACAGAAGAAATAACAAAAGAAGTGACAGAGCAAAGCAAAGAAGAAATAACAAAAGAAGAAACAACAGAAGGAATAACAGAAAAAAGTACAGAAGAAACAACACAAGAAGTGGCAGAGCAAAGCAAAGAGGAAATAACACAAGAAGAAACAACAGAAGGAGCAACAGAAAAAAGTATAGAAGAAACAACAAAAGAAGTAACAGAGCAAAGCAAAGAGGAAATAACACAAGAAGAAATAATAGAAGAAAATACAGAGGAAGAAACAGTAACACAGAATAAGGCAATGCCACTAATCGTTATTGATGCTGGGCATCAAGGAAAGGGAAATCCAGAAAAGGAGCCAGTTGGACCAGGGGCAAGTGAAATGAAAGCAAAGGTGGCAACTGGAACTAGTGGATGTGTAACAGGTATTCCTGAATATCAGTTAACACTAGAAGTTTCATTAAAGTTACAGCATATACTAGAAAGCAGAGGGTATAATGTTTATATGATTCGTACTTCTCATGATGTAAATATTAGCAATGCAGAAAGGGCACAAGTTGCAAATAATCTAGCAGCAGATGCCTTTATACGAATCCATGCAAATGGTTCAACCAATGCAGAAAAGAGAGGGGCATTAACCATTTGTCAAACACCAAGCAACCAATATAATGGAACACTATATACGAAGAGCAAACAATTATCTAGTAATGTATTAGATGGGCTTGTATCAGCTACTGGTTGTATAAAAGAATTTGTTTGGGAAACAGATACAATGAGTGGTATCAACTGGGCAAACGTACCTGTGACCATTGTAGAAATGGGATATATGTCAAATCCTGAGGAAGATAGATTAATGGCAACAGAGGAATATCAACAAAAAATAGCTTTAGGTATAGCAAATGGAGTAGATGTATATTTTTCCAATGTAAATTAAAGAATTAGAAATAAGACGCTACTATATTTTAGTAAAACAATTATTCCAAAAAGTGAAAGTTAACTGGAATAAGGAACACTAAAAATAGTAGCGTTTTTTGGAATGTTTGCTTCTTTTATGGAATACTATAAAATAGATTTATTAGTAAAAATAGGAGAGGGAACTATGTTAAATTATTTGTGGGCAGCCATGTTACTGCTTGGAGTTGTATGGGGTGCAATTAATGGAAATATGGAGGCAGTAACCAATGAGGCACTGGATAGTGCAAAAGAAGCAGTTACACTATGCATCACAATGCTAGGGGTAATGTCATTGTGGACAGGACTTATGCAGGTAGCACAGGCAAGTGGAATAATTGAAGGTTTAACAAAAAAATTAAATCCATTTATTAGTTTTATGTTTCCAGAAGTGCCAAAGAAACACCCAGCAAGAGAAGCGATTGCCACCAATTTCATTGCCAATTTTTTAGGATTAGGGTGGGCGGCAACACCAGCAGGGTTGCAAGCAATGGAACAGTTAGATACATTAAATAAACAAAAAGGAATTGCAAGCAATGCAATGTGTACATTTTTAATTCTAAATATTTCCTCCTTACAATTAATTCCTGTTAATATTATTGCATATCGTAGCCAATACGGCTCGGTAAATCCAACACGTATTGTAGGTCCAGCAATTATAGCTACACTTATTAGTACAACCATAGGAGTTTTATTTGCAAAATCAATGGGCAAACAGACCTATAAAGATAAGAATATATCTATGAAAAAAGATATTAAAAATAAATAGTCACTACTAAGAGAACAATTTTAGTGATAAGTTTTAAATGTAATAATAAAAATAGGCTAGGCAATGGATAAATAGCATAAGAAATAGTTTTAAACTTTTTATAGGAAAGTGAGGAAAGAAATGGATTTTTTAGTATATGTTTCAAACTTTATGATACCTTTAATTATTTTTTATATTGTTGCAATAGGGCTAAGCAACAAAGTTCCTGTATATGATGAGTTTGTAAAAGGTGCAAAAGATGGATTAAAAACCGTAGTAGGAATTTTGCCTACTCTAGTAGGATTAATGGTTGCTGTGGGAGTATTGCGTGCCAGCGGTTTTTTAGACTTTTTATCCAATCTAGTAAAAATACCTGCCAATGGGTTAGGATTGCCAGCACCATTAGTACCAGTAACTATTGTAAGAATGTTTTCATCATCTGCTGCAACAGGATTGGTTCTTGACATTTTTCGTGAGTATGGAACAGATTCTTATATCGGTACACTAGCTTCCATTATGATGAGTTGTACTGAAACTATTTTTTATACAATGAGTGTATATTTTATGGCAGCAAAAGTCAAAAAAACAAGATATACGTTGGCAGGAGCATTGATTTCTACGTTGGCAGGAGTAATTGCAAGCATTATATTGGCTCAGTTGATGTAGCATAATAAAAATAAATACAAAAAATTATAAAATTATAATAGAAATATAATTTTTATTTTATTCGTAGGGAAAAAATATTTTGTATAATAAAAAGAAGTGATTCGTTGTAAAAAAAGATTGACATAAAAAATTTACATAAATAGAGATAACATAGGAAACTGTAAATATAAGTAAA
>CAJFOH010000080.1 GCA_904395845.1 uncultured Lachnospiraceae bacterium | reverse complement strand
GCTTTATATTCCTTTGCTTCACAAAGTAAACTATCAACGTAGACAATAGAAATATTTTCTTCACCTAATACTACCTCTAGTTGCTCTTTGTTACTTACAAAAACAGTAATCCCTTGAAAACATAATATTTTATCATGTTTATTACTTTCTAAATGACATACCTCTTGAATCTTCTCTTTTTTCCCTTCTTTTTCTATTGCTCGTTTAAATCTTGAATAGTATGCCTGTTCTAGCTGTTCTAATGTTTCCCTTCGTAACTCATTTAACTTTACTACAGGCAAAAATAATCCGTCTTCTACTTGTAATTCTAAATGCTCTAATTCAAATGGTGTATTTCCCATTTTACTAATTTGTTTTTTTACATCATCACAAGACAATGGCTTTTTCTGTGCTAAACTTGGAACTTCCCCTAGCGCTGTAATAGTTACTGGATTACTTTCTTTTTCCCCTATAAATAATTGTAACGTTGCGGGACTATTTTTTGTAATTACAACTTTTCCCTTAATCTTTCTTTTTAATGTGCCATTTACATAAGTTTCGTTTAAATGTTTTGTTAAAGCTTCATTCCCTGCACGAAAATCTGGCTTTGTTATTGTTATCATATCTTTTCCATTATGTTTTTTATAGTACCCTTCTGTAAAACCTTTTCGATTAAACAAATCAAATAAGATTTGTTCATCTTTTTTATCAACCACAAAGCCCTTTCTTCCATTTTCTAAGTACATATCAATATATTTTCTATAAATGCTAACAACACCTGCTGTATATTCTGGCTTTTTCATTCTACCCTCAATTTTTAATGAAAAGACACCAGCTTCAATAATATCTGGAATAATTGCCAATGTATTTAAGTCTTTTGGGCTTAAAACAAAACCTTCCTTTTCATTGGCAAGCACCCTACTTCCCTCAGATACTTGGTATGGCATACGACAAGGCTGTGCACATCGACCTCGATTTCCACTTCTTCCCCCTACAATACTACTAAACAGGCACTGACCTGAATAGCAGTAACAAAGTGCCCCATGAATAAAACTCTCAATTTCTACATTACATTGTTCTTTTATATTTCGAATTTCTTGCAACGATAATTCTCGTGCAGTTACTACTCTTGTAGCACCTAAACGTTCTAATTCTTTTGCTCCATATTCACCAGTAATAGTCATCTGTGTACTTGCATGTATTGGTAAATTGGGAAAATGTTTTTTTATAAAGGATAATGTTCCCAAATCCTGCACAATAACTGCATCTAATCCAGCTTCGTATAATGGAAGTAAATAATCATACAACTCTTGATTTAATTCATTTTCTTTCATTAATGTATTTACTGTCAAGTACAATTGTTTTCCATATAAATGTACATAGTTAATTGCTTCTATTAATTTATCTTCTTCTGGATTATTGGCGTAAGCTCTTGCACCAAACTTACTTCCACCCATATAGACAGCATCTGCACCTGCATGAATTGCAGCTTTCATACTTTCAAAAGAGCCTGCTGGTGCTAATAATTCTACTTTTATCTCTTGATTCATTTCTTTCCTCTTTCTCTTTTTCTTATAACTTATTATCACATTACTTATTCACTAAGAAATTAAGTGAAAGAAGGAGTCTATAACTAGACTCCCCTCCTTATTGTTTTAATTTTTTTAATTCTTGTTCTAACTCTTCACTTACTGAAAGAAAATACTCTGATTCTTCCTTTAGTTCTTTATTTTCCTTTTCTAGTAAGAGCTTTTCTTTTTTCAATACATCAAATTCACTTTGTAATTTTTGATTTTGCTCTACTAATTCTTTTTTCTTTTTCTCATATTCTTCTTGTTCTTTTTTATATGAAGAATTTTCTTCTATCAATTCCTTTAATTTATCTTCATCTTCTTTCTGAGCCTGTTCTATAAGAGTTGCTAGTTGTTCTTTTAACTGATTTTCTTCTTCTAACAAATCTTCTATCTTCTTTTGTAGAACCCCTTCTTTTTCTTTTAAATTATTATTTTCTTCTTGCAATATTGATGTTTTCTTCATCAATGCTTGTTTATCCTGCTCTATAATTTTTACTCTTTTATCTAGTGTTTCTTCTCTTTGTATCAAATTAGAAATTTCTTTTTCAAAATTATTTTTTTCTTCCAACTGCTTGGATTTCTCTTTCAAAGCACTTGCCAACTGATTTTCTAGCGATTTCCTTTCTTCAACTAAACTATTATTCTTGGCGTTTGTACTCTCGTTCTTCTCTAATAATTGTTTCTTCTCTATTTCTAACTGTTTATTATTCTGTTTTAACTTCTCAATTAAAGAGCTAAGCTGTTCTTTTGTTTTTGACTCATTTTCTAATAAAACATTCTTGGCATCTAACATTTTATTTGTTTGTTCTAACTGGTTCTTTTCTTCCACTAATTTGATGATTTGATTTTCTAACGTCTCCTTTTCCTTAGACAATAAATCAATCTGTTGTTTCATAGAAGCATTTTTCTTCTGTTCATGAGAAAGATTTGCATGTAGTCTGTCTTTATCCTTTACAAGCGTACGCTCTTTCTCTTGCAATTGACTTTTTTCATACTTTATCTGTTGTAACGTTTGATTTAATTTTTCTGTTGCTTCTTTGGCTTGTGTTAATTGTTGAACTACTTTATGTTTCTCGTCTTTTATATTATGAAGCATTTGTTTGCTATCTTCTAATTCTTTTTTATCCGCCTGCTCTTTAATAGACATAGAAACTACATCATGCTTTAACCGATGCAATTCTTTTTTTTGTATTTCATAGTCATGTTGTAATTTTTCCTTTTCATCACACATACATAAATGTTCATTTGCCATATTCAAAAATATATGTAAATTTCTTAGTTCTAAAGATGCATGTTGAAATTCTTCCTGACTCTTTAATTCATCAATTTTTTTATTAATATAAGTGGCTATCTTTTTTAAATGTTCTTCATTTTCATAACCACCTAGTGTATAAACTTTATGGTCAATAGTTACCTCTGTATAATTTTTCTTATGCATAATACCCTCCTAATAGGCACTATATTTTCTATCTTTATTTTTTACCGTAGTTGCTTATAATCAAATGTTATCACCTATATTACTACATTCTTGTCCACACAAATAGATACATTCATTATAAACCAATCTTCACTAACTCTCAATAAAAAATATTGTAAACTTTACTTAAATTTTATTCATATCTAATACTATGCCTCATATTCCAAACCTAAATGTTTATATGCTATTTGAGTTGCAACTCTTCCTCTTGGTGTTCTTTGCAATAATCCATGTTGTATCATATATGGTTCGTACACATCCTCCAATGTTCCTACATCTTCTCCAATAGCGGCTGCCAATGTTTCTAATCCTACTGGACCTCCACTAAACTTATGAATAATAGTCTGTAATATAGTTCGATCCCCGTTGTCCAATCCTAACTTATCTACTTCTAATAAGTCTAAGGCAAAAATTGCAACTTCTTTTGTTATTTTCCCCTCATATTTTACCTGCGCAAAATCTCTTACTCTTTTTAGTAAGCGATTTGCAATACGAGGTGTGCCTCTTGATCTTCTAGCTAATTCAATTGCTCCTTCTGAGTCTAGCTCTACTCCTAATACTGATGCAGAACGTAATAATATCGCTTGTAATTCTTCAATTGTATAAAACTCTAATCGGCTAATAACTCCAAAACGATCTCTTAATGGTGCCGTAAGTAAACCAGCTCTTGTAGTTGCTCCAACTAAAGTAAATTTAGGTAAATCTAAACGAATGGATCTAGCAGTTGCACCCTTTCCAATTACAATATCTATCACATAATCTTCCATAGCAGGATATAAAACTTCTTCTACTTGACGATTTAATCGATGAATCTCATCTACAAACAAAATATCATTCTCTTGTAAATTATTTAATATTGCAGCCATTTCCCCTGGCTTTTCTATTGCTGGTCCTGATGTTATTTTTAAATTTGTTCCCATTTCATTGGCAATAATCCCTGATAAAGTTGTCTTTCCTAATCCAGGTGGTCCGTAAAATAAGACATGGTCTAAGGCTTCTCCCCTAGCTTTTGCCGCATCAATATATATTTTTAAATTCTCTTTTGCTTTTGACTGACCAATGTAATCTTCTAACTTTTGTGGTCGTAATGTTCCTTCTAAACTTTTATCTTCTTGCTCAATTTCTGTTGTAATTATTCTCCTATTCATTCTATTCACCTAATTTATTTTCTATCTTCGTCAATCACTAATATTTTTATCTTTAAAACTATTTCATACTATATTTCTTATAACTAAAAAAGTTATATATGTCTTAATGCAATTTTTAAGATATCTTCTACTTCCATATCATCTATAACTGTCACTTTTGATACAGCCTTGACAGCTTCTGTTTTTGAATATCCAAGTGCTGTTAGTGCCAAAATCGCTTCTGACTTCTTATCTGATTTTCTATCATCATTCTTTTCTATCATATGTAACGTCTTTAACTCAACTGCATCCTCTAATTTAAACTTATCTTTTAATTCTAAAATTAGTTTCTTTGCAGTTTTTGCACCTATTCCTGGTGCCTTTGAAATTGCTTGTACATCATCACCTAATACTGCAAATCTCAAATCATCAGATGTCATCGTAGACAAAATCCCTATTGCTCCCTTTGGACCAATTCCATTGACAGCTAATAACAATTTAAATACTTGTAAATCATCTCGATTAGAAAACCCGAATAAAATCATAGCATCTTCTCGAATATGCATATATGTATGTATTTTAATATTTTCTCCTATCATAGGAAGGTTGTCTAACACAGACATTGGTACAAAAATGTTATATCCTATCCCTTGACACTCAATAATTATTCTATCTTCTAATACTTCAATTAATTCTCCCTTAATATACGAAATCATCACGTACTCCTTTTCTTTTTTCTTTGAAATACTTGACAACATCATATCATAGTTTTATAGTATTGACAACAGAAAGCAAACAAATGTTTTATTTCATGGAGGATAATGATGAAAACAATTACAAAACCATTTTCTTTTGAATTAAATTATGATTTATCAAAATATGGAAACTTAGAAGGAATCTTATTTTTTGATATAGAAACAACTGGATTTACACCTTCAAACTCTAGCCTTTATTTAATCGGCTGTGTGTATTATAAAGAACAATCTTGGTGGCTTACCCAATGGTTTGCCAATGGATTATCTGATGAACCTTATTTGTTAAAAGCCTTTTTTCAATTTTTGCATAATTATCATACACTTATACATTTTAATGGTGACACATTTGATATTCCATACATTACCAAATGCGCTCACCAATATAGTATATTGAATACTTTTTCTCTTGTAAATAGTATTGATATTTATAAATTAATTAAACCATTAAAAAAATCATTT
>CAJFOH010000079.1 GCA_904395845.1 uncultured Lachnospiraceae bacterium | reverse complement strand
CGACCTGCCGTCTGATAATCTGTGATAATCAATGTACCATGACTATCCTTACAATCTCCTAATTCTTTTGCGTATGTGTTTGTGGAAGATACTTCTTTTAAACAAATAATGTTCTTGCCAAGCCATTTTGTTTTTCTTTCGTACTGAAAAATATATGGTTCTATCTTATCTGGAACTTGCTTAAGGCAATATCCTTTGTTGGATACTGCCTTAATATTATAACCGTCTTCTTTTAATTTTTGAATTACATTCCCAATAGCTGTTGGTGACACTCCTAATTGTTCACACAAAGATTGCCCTAACACATATCCATGGGCATTTGTTAATATATGTAATATGCTATCTCTCAATTAACTTCCAACTTTCTATCGTAATAGTGTGATTGCTGTAAGCATAACAAACAACAGTCCTAACATAAAAAAGAAACTATACTTACTTAATATACCATACTTTTTTATTTTCGACAATCTTCCATAATTAAAACATAGCACAGATGTTCCAATAAATATGACTGGAAATAAGATTCCATACTTTCTATCATTTAAAACAACTAAAATAGAAAATATGGTAATGACACTGGCTGCTCCCATGTGAATGATTTCTTGCATATTAATTGGACTTTTAAACATCTATTTCACAAACCTTTCTTTATATTACATTTCGATTTAACTTCTATCCGTTTCCTTGTTTCCAATCGTGGCAACCATCACTGCTTTGATTGTATGCAGGCGATTTTCTGCCTCATCAAATACAACTGATTGTTCCCCCTCTATAACATCATCTGTCACTTCATTCCCTCGAACTGCTGGTAAACAATGCATAAAAATAGTAGTATCTTTTTTTGTTTTCTTCATTAATTCTTTATTTACTTGATAAGGAGATAATAACTCAATTCTTTCTTTTGCTTTTTCTTCCTCTCCCATTGAACACCAAACGTCTGTATATATCACATCCGCACCTTCCACTGCATGGATATTATCTGTAATTGTAATGCTACCACCAGATTCCTTTGCATACTGGTTGCTACATTCTACAATCTTCTTCTCCGGCCATAATGTTTTTGGGGCAATGATAGTCATATGGATTCCCATTTTTCCACTTCCTATCATAAGAGAATTTGCCATATTGTTTCTTCCATCTCCCACATATACAAGCTTAATATTTTCTAGCTTACCAAATTTTTCTTTGATTGTCAAAAAATATGCTAAGATTTGAGTTGGGTGATAGGTATCGGTTAATGCATTCCATACAGGAACACCAGAATATTTTGCTAATTTTTCCACAGTTTCTTGCTCAAATCCTCTAAATGCAATTCCATCAAACATTCGCCCCAATACTCGTGCAGTGTCTTCTACTGTTTCTTTTTTCCCTAGTTGAATATCATTTAGTCCTAAATACTCCACATATCCCCCTTCATCCACGCAACCGATTGTAAATGCACATCTTGTTCGTGTAGATGATTTTTCAAAAATAAGTGCTATTTGCTTTCCCTTTAAACGTTCCCCAAATACCCCTTCCTTTTTTTGAATCTTTCGCTCATGTTTAAGAGTTGCTGACAACTCCAATAACTCATGCATCTCCTTAGGTGTAACATCTTTTAATGTTAAAAAACTTTTTCCATACAAATTCATTGTTATTCCCCTTTCTATATTATATTGTTATAAATATTAATAAATTTTGCATTTATTGAATAATTATTCATAAACACTATAAATATCATACTATTTATTCATCGTGTTTGTCAATCATTTTACCCATTTATTTTTCGTTCCTCCTATTTTTAAAACAGAAAACATCATTTTCTATTGGAAGCAAACGGTAAGGAATTCTTTTCTATTAGAAGTAAGTTGATAGTATTTTTTTCCTTGGACAGAATATACTTGATATATACATTTGAAAGGGGAAAAACTTATGAGCAAAAAAAAGAGTTCCATTCTTTTGGGTACTATTATTTTAACTCTTACTGGATTTATTAGCCGTATTATTGGCTTTTTTTATCGCATTTTCTTATCAAATACCATAGGCGAGGAGGGAATGGGAATTTATCAACTAATTTTTCCTATTTCAAGCATTTGTTTTGCTCTTTGTGCCGCTAGCTATCAAACAGCTATTTCTCGTTTTGTTGCCGCTCATTGCGCAACTTCTAACCAAAGTAAAAAAAATCAAAAAACAGTTTTACGAGCAGGGTTATTATTAACTATATTTTCTTCTCTTATTGTATCTGCTATTTTATATGTGTTTGCTACTCCTATTGCCAACTATGTTATATTAGAACCAAGATGTGCGTCTTTAGTAAAAATGCTTGCACTATCTGTTCCTTTTGCTAGCACACATTCTTGTATTGCAGGATATTACTATGGTCAGAAAAAAACAGGAGTTCCTGCCTTTTCTCAGTTGGTAGAACAATGTATTCGTGTATGTTCTGTTTGGCTAATATGGAACATTCGCCTTGACCAAAGAATAGCTCTTTCTCCTACTGATATTATGATTGGTACGCTTGCTAGCGATATTATAACTACTTTATTTATGTCTATTTGCTTTTTCATTACAGAATTTGAGCAACCAAAGAGAACCATACCATCTACTACTTTACATACAATCCCAATGATAAAGCAAATTTTATTATTAGCCATTCCTCTTACTGCCAATCGACTATTTATCAGTGTGCTACAAAGTGTAGAAGCTATTATGATTCCTAGTAGACTTCGTATGTTTGGACTAACAAGTGAACAATCTCTTAGTATCTATGGGGTACTAACTGGAATGGCATTTCCTTTTATTTTCTTTCCATCTGCACTAACAAACTCTGTTTCTGTTATGCTTCTTCCTGAAATTGCAGGAGCACAAGCAAGCAATAATTATGAAAAAATTCAAAAAGCAACCAATCGTGGCATTGATTTTTGTTTATGGCTTGGAATTTTTTGTACTGGACTTTTTCTTATTTTCGGAAATGATATGGGAGTGTTTGTTTTTGATAGTGAATTAGCAGGAAGATATATTAGAATTTTAGGTTGGTTATGTCCTTTTATGTATTTAGCTTCTACTATGGGAAGCATACTAAATGGACTTGGTATGACTTCCACAACATTTTTTCACAATATGGTAAGTCTTACGATACGTTTATTTTTTGTTGTATTTTTAATTCCTAAGTTTAGCATTTTGGCTTATTTGTGGGGAACATTACTTAGCCAACTACTTGTAGCATTTTTACATTTGCATACTCTATATAAGAAAATTAATTTTCATTTTTCCTCTATACTATCCATTGTAGTTCCTACTGTATTAACTGTAATCTCTGGATATATTGCATTATTTTTTAAACACAACATACAACATATCATTGCCTCTCCTATCTTACAACTACTGGCTTGTTTATGTATTATGAGTGGTAGTTTTGTTATTTTAGGTTGTGTCTATTTCTCGTTTACAAAGAATAATTCTCCATTTAAGAAAGAATAATTCTTTTCAAAAGAGAATTTTATTAATTTTTTTCTAGCAACACAAAAAAAGTTATTCCTTGGTAATATAGCTTTTGCTTTAGCTTTAGCTATGCTATGCTTTGCTTTTAGCTTTTGCTTTAAGCTTTGCTTTAGCTTTGCTTTAGCTTTAAGCTATGCTTTTGCTTTAAGCTTTACCTAACGGAATAACTTTTTTTATTTTTTACTTTTTATTTTCACTGTCTATATATATCAAATACTCATTTATCCCCAAATTTCTTGTGCTATCTCTCTTACTAGCGCAAGTTTTGCCCACTGCTCTTTCTCTGTCAACTTATTCCCTTCTTCTGTTGACGCAAATCCGCATTGTGGACTAATACATAATCGTTCTAATGGTATGTACTTTGTTGCTTCCTTTATTCGATTTTTTACAACTTCCTTATCTTCCAGTTGTGGTGATTTTGTTGTAATTAAACCAAGCACCACCTTTTTATCTTCGCTTACATAAGAAAGTGGTTCAAATCCACCAGAACGTTCATCATCAAATTCTAAATAAAATGCATTTACATTTTCATTGGCAAATAACTTTTTAGCTACTCTATCATAACCACCTTGACATGCCCATGTAGAATGGAAATTTCCACGGCAAATATGGGTAGTAATTACCATATCTTCAGGTTTTCCCTCCATTGCTAAATTGTTAATGCGTATTAATTTGTCAATGACACTTTCTAATCCTTGTTCATCTGTTCCTAAAATAAAACAAGCATTGTCATCAACACAAACGCCCCAAGTACAATCATCAAATTGAAGATTTCTACATCCTGCATCATACAAGTCTTTGATTACTTTTTTATATCCATTGGCAATATCAATAATTAACTCTTCTTCCTCTGGATAAATCTTCTTTGTTCGCTCTATATTGTCTGGCGTAATCATTTGAAATAAAAATTGTGCAGGTGCTGGTATTGTTTGTCTTGCAACTACATTTTCATCTTCTAACTGCTTTACAAACTTAAAATGTTCTACAAATGGATGTGTTCCAATGGATACTTTTCCAGTTAAAAATGTATCATCAATAAGTGCTGCTTCATCATGAAATGGTATTCCTGTTTTCGTCTTTTCATGACCAACACCATCAAATGCCCACATAAAATCCAAATGCCAAGAATTTCTTCGAAATTCTCCATCTGTAATTGCAGATAACCCAGCTTCTTTTTGCTTACGAACCAAATCAATAATTGCTTCATCTTCAATCTTTGTTAATTGTTCTTTTGTGATTTGACCACTTAAAAAATCAGCTCTTGCTTTCTTTAAATGGTCAGGTCTTAAAAAACTTCCCACAATATCAAATTGAAATGGTGACTGTTTCTTCATGTGCTTCTCCTTTCTCTCTCAATTTGTATCCCTAGTATAACCAATTTTTTCCTTTCTGAAAAATACAAAAAAATATAGGTTTGTCATAGTTTAAAACTATATCAAACCTATATTTATACTGTTATAAAAACCGTAATTATAAAAAACATTGGATAATCTACGAATCTTATCATCCAGTGGATAAAACATACCACTATAAAACGATATCCCACAATAGTTTTTATAATCTTTACTAACCTTATGAAATTATAACGTTTTATTTACATACTTTTGCAAGGCTTCCATATATGCTTTTCCGTAGCGACTAAGTGGCATATTTTTTTGTACAATAGTACCAACACTCATATATTCATCTACTGCAAGAGGTCTTGCAATAATATTTTCCCCATCTAGCTCCTTACTTATAATCCCTGTACTTACCGTATATCCATGAAGCCCAACAGCTAAGTTAAATAGTGTTGCCCTATCTCTTACTTTAATGTTTTTATTTCTATCTAACGTACTTAACACTTCTTCTGAAAAATAAAAAGAATTATACTCTCCTTGCTCAAAGGATAGATATGGATATTCCTCTAATTCCTCTAGTGTTAGTATTTCCTTTTCTGCTAATGGGTGTTTATAACTAATAAATACATGAGGTCTAGCTACAAATAGTTGTTGAAAAACAAGACCATTTTGTTTGATTAATTTTCCAATGACTTCTTTATTTTTTGATGATGTGTATAATACGCCAATTTCACTTTTTAGTCGGCTAACATCTTCAATAATTTCATAGGTCTGTGTTTCTCGTAATGTAAAATCATATTGATTTCCACCAAACTGTTTAATAACATCTACAAATGCATCTACTGCAAAGGAATAATGTTGGGTAGATACAGAAAATCTAGGACTTTGCTTTTTTACATTTAAAAATTTTTCTTCTAGTAAGGAAGCTTGCTCTAATACCTGTCTTGCATAAGATAAAAATTCATCTCCTTCATTGGATATATGAATTCCTTTGTTGGTTCGATGAAATATAGTTAATTGCATTTCATGTTCCAATTCTTTAATGGCATTGGTAAGACTTGGCTGAGAAATAAATAAAGATTTTGCCGCCTCACTTATGGTACCTTTTTCTGCCACAGTTACTACATATCGCAATTGCTGTAACGTCATACCTTCTCCTTCCTATTACTATAAAACACTTACATATATGTTTCCAAAATTTTGTAATCATTAACATATATGTTATTCCATGTTTACCTATGTATTTTGTATCTTCACAAATTTATTTTCTAAGAGTATAACACAAACGTGTTTTATAGTAATTTACTCTTTTGTTGTATTGGATTCTTTCTTATATTGTATCAGATAGATTAGATGTATCAAGGTTATTTTAAAAACTTTTTTCCAATATATATTTTTTTTCTATAAACAAATAGTAGCTAGGATGGTACCTAACTACTATTTAATATTTCACAAGGAAACTATTCACACATCTCTAATTCTACTTGAAGTGCTGTATAGTCGCCAAACTGTTCTTTTACACGGTAACCTGCTTTCATTAATGCTTCGCCTGTGTAACATTCTTCGCTTCCAACTACTTTATACACTTTCTTTGGCTCTAATCCTTGTAATTTCATATGAAGGATTGGTGGATTATGTTCTGGCTTTGTAAGTACAAAGTTTACTAAAGACTTCTTCTTATCTTTTGATACAAATTGCCATGCCACAAAACGTTCTTTTCCGTATGGACTTGTTAAACGATAGTAATCTCCATAGTTAATTGTATCGTAGTTTCTCTTGTAGGTTTCTACTTGAACTTTTACTACTTCTTTTTCTTCTTCTGTCATCTTATTAATATCAAGCTCATATCCAAATGTACCAGACATTGCTACTACACCTCTTGTATTTAATGGTGTTACACGACCTGTTTGATGGTTTGGAATTGCTGAAACGTGTGCCCCCATAGAAGATACTGGGTAACAGAAGCTTGTTCCGTATTGGATAAATAAACGGTCTACTGGGTCTGTGTTATCAGAAGTCCAGATTTGTGGAGTATAGTATAACATACCTGCATCAAATCTTCCGCCACCGCCAGAACATCCTTCAAATAATACATTTGGATTTTCTGTTACTAATCGTTCTAATAAATCGTATAATCCTAATACATATCTATGATATACTTCCCCTTGTCTATTTGCTGGAAGCTCACTAGAATATACATTTGCTAAGTGACGATTCATATCCCACTTAATATACTCAATGTTTGCTTGTTTTAAAATAGCTGTAATGCTTTCATATAAGTATTCTCTTACATCTTCTCTGCTCATATCAAGTACATATTGGAAACGGCTACGATTTCCTTCTCTTACTGGAGTTTTTAAACACCATTCTGGATGTTTTCTGTAAAGCTCACTATCTTCATTTACCATTTCTGGCTCAAACCAGATACCAAACTTCATTCCATAAGAGTTTACTTCATCTACTAATTTCTTAAGTCCACCTTGAATCTTGTCTTCATTTACAAACCAATCACCAAGTCCAGAATAGTCATCATTTCTTACTCCAAACCAGCCATCGTCCATTACTAGCATTTCAATTCCTAATTCACTTGCATCTTTTGCAATACTTACTAATTTTTCTGATGTAAAGTCAAAGTAGGTTGCTTCCCAGTTGTTAATTAGAATTGGTCTTCTTGTATTTTTAAACTTACCACGACAAAGATTATTTTGAATTAATGTATGGTAGTTGCGTGACATTTGTCCAAGTCCACTCTCACTATATACCATAATCACTTCAGGAGCTACAAAAGATTCTTCTCGTTGTAATAAATAACAAAATCCTGTATCATGAATTCCCATTACAAATCTTGTTTGATTGATTTGGTCTACTTCTACCGTTGCCTTAAAGTTTCCACTATATACAAAGGAAAATCCATAACATTCTCCGTTTTGTTCATTTGCATCGTTATCACATAAAATAACAAATGGGTTCTGTTGATGGCTAGAACATCCTCGAATACTTTCTACACTTACTTTACCATGACGAATTGGAGTTCTTTCCATTTGTCTTTCTAGTGCATGTCTT
Source organism: uncultured Lachnospiraceae bacterium (assembly GCA_904395845.1). GTDB lineage: Bacteria > Bacillota > Clostridia > Lachnospirales > Lachnospiraceae > Fimimorpha. The sequence goes on along the minus strand of CAJFOH010000079.1, from coordinate 3,373 downwards.
CCGTAAAAGGTAATATAATCAAAGTCATTGCGATTGGTAAAATCAATACAACAAGACATTGCTTTTTCAAGGTACATATCACCTGTTCCACTATTTGTAATAACAGCACTTCTTGTAATGGCATCAAGTTGTTCAAATACAGAGTATTGTAATGCTACTCTTACTTTTGTTACTTCATCTTCTAAATGAATTACTAAAGTTTCTACTTCATCTTCTGTTCCATAAGTAGCTGGTAATCCTTGTAACCCTTTCTTTCCCTTGTAAATTTCATGGGAAACATACTTTAATTGTACATCAAAGCTACCATCAGTATTTACTACTTGTAATGAACTTTCTCTATAATCTCCCATACCAAATACGCTATATTCTTGTGGAAGAATATCTAAGGAATAGGTTCTGTCTTTATATGCTTCTGCTGGATTACTAGAAAATCCTCTGTCATTGTATTGAAGTAAATATGTCATTTCTTGGTTTTCAATTTTACTTCCATAATATAAATGCAATAAGTACTGAAACTTATCTACTTGCATTTGGTAAGTACTGTTTTTTGTATGTAAGGTAAATACCTTAGACTGTTGATTAAATTGAATTGCCATGATGCCTCCTTATTATTCATATCTCTTTTTTATTTATAAGAAAAGAGCATCTTCTAAGAAAATTTTATACTAGAGATTATTTTTTTAATTACTTTCCTAGAAAGTATCTTCTTAGAAAGTATTTTCTTAGAAGCGCTTTATATAAATCATACTTGCAAAATATAACTTTTTCTTTGTTGTTATTTTACTAAATACACTCTTGCTTCGTATGGACGCAACATTCCTTTTTCCCATGCGGTATCATTATGAATTGCCAAATCTTTTTTATTTTCTTCATACTCAAAGGAAGGAAGCTTTACTTCTTTGTCTGTAAAATTACATAACACATACATTACTTCTTCCCCTAAGGTTCTCTTGTAAGCAAAGATAGTTTCATTTTCTTCAAATAAAGGTTCATACGTTCCATATACTACTATTTCATTTGCCTTTCGAAATGCAATTAAATTGCGATAAAAATGTAAAATAGAAGTTTCATCATTTATTTGATTTTCTACATTAATATCGACATAGTTTGGATTTACCTCAATCCAAGTATCAACTGTGGAAAATCCTGCATATTGGCTACTATCCCATTGCATTGGTGTTCTTGCATTATCTCTACTAGAACGCTTAATACGAGCAAATGCTTCTTCTTTGTCCATACCAATTTTATTGACAAAATCATCATATTGATTTAAGGATTCTATATCTTTGTATTGGTGAATTGATGTAAAGTCTACATTTGTCATACCAATTTCTTCTCCTTGATAAATATAAGGAGTTCCTTGTAACATATGCAAACAAGTACCTAACATTTTTGCAGACTTTACTCGGTATTCTTTATCATTTCCCCAACGGCTAACGATACGAGGTTGGTCATGATTATTCCAATATAAACTATTCCAACCAATTCCATCTAATCCTGTTTGCCACTTTGTAAAAATACGTTTTAACTCTACTAAATCTAGTGGCTTTCTACTCCATTTTCCATATCTGCCTTCATCTACACACATATGTTCAAATTGGAATACCATATTTAACTCATTGGTATGAAATCCTGCGTATTTTTTTGCATCTTCAACCGATACTGCAGGTGTTTCTCCTACGGTCATCACATCATATTTAGAAAGTACTTTTTCATTCATTTCTTGTAAATACGCATGAACATGAGGTCCATTCATAACGTAAGGGGTAAAGTCACCATATAGGCGTCCTTCCTTATTTCCGTCAGGGAAGGTAGTATCTTTGGAAATCATATTGATAACGTCCATACGGAATCCATCTACTCCCTTATCCAGCCACCAAGTCATCATGGAAAACACTTCATTACGAAGTACTGGATTGTCCCAGTTTAAGTCTGGCTGTTTTTTTGAGAAGGTATGTAAATAATACATATTAGTTACTTCATCATATTGCCATGCAGAACCACCAAAGCTTCCACCCCAGTTATTTGGCTCTTTTCCTTCTTTTCCTTCTCTCCATATATAATAATCACGATATGGATTGTCTTTTGATGACCTACTTTCCATAAACCATCTATGCTCGTCAGAAGAATGATTTACAACTAAATCAAGCATTATTTTAAGTCCTAATTTATGGGCTTCTTCTAATAGTTCATCAAAATCCTCCATTGTACCAAACTCTGTCATGATATTTTGATAATCACTAATATCATACCCATTATCATCATTTGGTGATTGGAAAATAGGACTTAACCATATAACATCAACACCTAGCCACTGTAAATATGGCAATCTCTTTGTAATTCCTTTTAAATCACCAATTCCATCCCCATTGCTATCTTGATAACTTCTTGGGTAAATTTGATATACTACACTTTCTTTCCACCATGTTTTATCCATATCCACGTATTCTCCTTTTCTCGTTTTAAAAGAATTTCTTTCTAATTATTCTTTTTTTAAAAGATTTTATTTTTCATTTTCTCGTTTAACGAGAATTTACATAAGAGACATTCTTTGTTCTACTTCTTCCCATGTTGGAAGAGCTGAAATTGCACCACGCTTTTGCACAGTTAAACTTCCTACTGCATTTCCCACTGTAATGCAATGTTGTATTTCTTCTAAACAACATTGGTTATATGGTTTATTCAAGCTAGATAACATTCGTAAAAATCCACCAGTAAAAGAATCACCTGCTGCTGTTGTATCTACAGGCTTTTCTACAATAAATCCTTTATGTTCTATGCTACCTTTCTCTGTATATGCCACACATCCATTTTTTCCACCAGTTACTAATAAAATATCAATGTTGTATTGCTCTCTCATTGTATTTGCATATTTTTCTATATGGTAACTAGCATTTTCTTCTTCGCTGCCCATTAAATAAATTAATTCTTCATCAGATACTTTTACAATGTTTGCATATTCTAATGTTTTAAAAATACATTCTTTTAATTCTTCTTCCTTTTCCCACAGATTAAATCTTACATTTGGGTCAAAGACAATTGGCACTCCTACTTGTTTTGCCTTTTCTAACAGTTGAAAACTTGTTTCTCTACTTGTTCCTTCTGCCATTAATACACTACTTAAAAAGAAATATTTTGTTTTTTCTAAGATAGATAAGTCATAATCTTCTACTTTCATCATAGTGTCTGCACCATATTTGCGATAGAAACTAAAAGAACGCTCTCCCATTTCATCTAAACCTACAAATGCTAATGTTGTTTTATAATCATTTGTTAGTCTTACTTGTGAACAATCTACATTTTCCTGTTCCACAATTTTTTTTAAGGCTTGTCCAAACATATCATTTCCTACTTGTGAAAGAAATGCAACCTT
>CAJFOH010000078.1 GCA_904395845.1 uncultured Lachnospiraceae bacterium | reverse complement strand
TCTGAAGATGTAAAAAATAAAATTGAAATGACGCAAGCAGATATTAATTATCTGGCTTATGTAGAAAGTTATGCAAATGCAGTAGATATGTGCTTACAAGGTATCATAAGTCCGTCTACATTGGGAATTGACTTAAAGAAAACGGATAATGCAGAAGCACAACGAGAAAAAGAAAAGACCACGTTATATACTAGAAATAAGATAGTTGATACCTTAACAGAAGTAATCCCTAATTTAGTAGAAATACTGCTAAAAACCAATGATGTATTGCATAAAAAGAATCCAAAAGAGTACGAAGCAACCATAACCTTTGGAGAATATGCGTCACCTAGCTTTGATACAGTAGTGGAAATTGTAGGAAAAGCGAAGTCCTACGGTATTATGTCGATTGAAAAGGTAGTTGACGAATTGTACGGAGACACAATGACAGATGAGGAAAAGGCAGAGGAAGTACAAAGAATAAAAGAACAAAATGGAATGATAGAAGCAGAAGAACCAAAGGTTGTTGATGATGAAGATTATTTAGATAATCCAGAGGATGTGGATTTAGATGGCGAAGAAGAATAAGATACAAGATATAATTCAGAACATATCAGATTGGTTACATACTGAAGAAATAGAAGAAACGTCTTATGATATTAGAAAGATATTTGAGCAAATGGAGCTAGATTTAATTTCTAATATGCGTAAGACGTTTTATTTTCATCAAGCAGAGCAAAACAAAGAAGGTTTCGAATGGGAACAATGGCAACGGTCAAAATTAAGGGCGATAGAGCAATTTAGGAAGAAAAATAAAAAGATAGTTGGAAAGTATGATAAAACCATACAAGAAACAATAGAGAAAGAGTTAAGAGAAAATTTCTCAAAGGGTGAAAGTAGGGTACAACGGATAATCAATAAAGTAAAACAACTGTTTCAGTGGAGAAAAGAAAAAAATCCTATTGTAGAGTTCCCAAAAGATATCAACCCTTCTGCAATAGAAAAATATGGAAGTAAGCTATTAAATAAACAAACTTCCGTACCACAAGAAAAAGACTTCTTTGGGGTGAATGATAAAAAATTAAAAGCTCTTGTATCAACAGTAAAAAAAGATTTAAACAAAGCACAATATTCGGTGTTAAGAAAAATAGAAGATGTATATCGAGAAACTATATTCAAATCTCATTTATATTTGCAAGCTGGTACAAAATCATTAAACCAAGCAATCGATATGGCAACAAAAGACTTTTTAGAAAAAGGAATTAATTCTATCAAATATAAAAATGGTGCTAGAGTAAATATAGCTTCCTATGCAGAAATGTGCTTACGCACTGCGTCGCACAGAGCGACATTACTAGGAGAAGGAAAAAAGCGTGATGAATATGGAATACATTTAGTAGTTGTTTCCGCTCACGGTAATACCTGTAAATATTGTGAACCGTGGCAAGGACAAATATTAATAGATGATATATTCAGTCATCCCAGCAAAGAGTACATAGAAGAATACAAAGCAAAATATAAGTGCTTAAGTGAAGCAGTAGAAAAACAATTTCTTCACCCCAATTGCAGGCATACCATATCCACTTATTTTGAAGGAATTACAACACTTCCTAAAGTACCAGATAGTAAGGAAGCTATAAAAGTATATGAAGCAGAGCAAAAGCAAAGGCAGCTTGAGAGAGAAATTAGAAAGTGGAAAAGAATTAAAGCAGGTACATTAGATCCATTAGAAGAAGGAAAAGCAATTAAGAAAGTAAAAGAACTGCAACAAAGACTAAGAAATCATATTAATGAAAATTCACAACTTAGGAGGGCATACCAAAGAGAAGAAAATAAAATTCCTATTGAGAATAATGGCAATAATGGATTGGAGAATGGAAATAAATATTTAGATATACCAGAAAAAACTCTTATTCATGCTAATGAAGGTGATTTTACAAATCCTAAGAATCCAAAGAAAATTAAGCCAGGAGAAATACGACTTAAGAGTGGAGGTCATGGAGAAGATAATATTAGGCTTTTAGAAGAAAAGGAAATAGAGTATAATATAATTAAAGAGTATTCAAATGGTGTTAGGATAGGGAACGTTCCTA
>CAJFOH010000077.1 GCA_904395845.1 uncultured Lachnospiraceae bacterium | reverse complement strand
GAAGAGATTTGTGATCGGTTTAAAACCTGTGCAATATTTAGAAGAAGTTCTTAAGTTTTAATATAAATTTTTAAAGCTTGACAGTAGGATAAGAGGGAATAAAAATTTTCATGCGTTTGTCGTGTTCCACGTGGAACTTTTTTTAATACTTTTTTTCATATTTGCATACTTTTTTTGTTCTCTTATATTATTATAATTTTCTTTTCACCATTTATAATACTATCAAAGGAAAGAAACTTATGGTATAATAAGAAAAAACACATTGTTAACGTACGTTACAATTATTAAATCATTATGGAATTAATTTTTTATTTCTAAGGGGGATTTTTATGACAAGTATGTTTTTTGTACGTCACGCACGACCAAATTATTCATGGGAAGATGATAGAACTAGACCACTTTCAGCAGAAGGTATTGCTGACTGTCAGTATGTATGTAACACATTACAAAACATATCATTAGATTATGCAATATCAAGTCCCTATATTCGAAGTATAAAAACAATAGAAAAATGTGCTATTTTACATAATCTTGAAATCTATTTTGATGAAAGATATAGAGAGCGTGAAAAAGGAAAAAATGGTAACAATAAAGAAATGTTTCAAAAGCGTTGGGCAGATTTTAACTTCCATGAAGATGGAGGAGAATCCTTACTAATGGTTCAATAAAGAAATATAGAAGCATTAACAGAATTGTTAACCACTCATCAAGGACAAAACATTTTACTAGGAACTCATGGAACATTACTTAGTACCATTTTAAATTATTATGATAATTCTTATAACTGTGATGATTTTCTACGCATAATAGATTATATGCCATATATAATACGATTGGATTTTGAAGGTTTGAATTGTATTAACAAAGAAGAACTATTAATTGTAAAAAAAGAATATACGGGAAATCACTAAACAAAAACATAGTTACTATGAATTACTTATTAATTTTAATTACTTGTTAATTTAATTACTTGTTAATTTAATTACTTGTTAATTTAGTTACTTGTTAATTTAGTTACTTATTCATTTAGAAATTTTTCTATATGCAGTTTACATAGATTAAAAGGAGGACTTATGAAATCAAAGGAAAAGTTTTTAACTGCACTAGCATTAACTGCTACTGCTACAACTACCATTGCTCTGATTAATAAATATTTATTTTATTCCGCTACAAAAGGAAGTACTTCATTTGATGAATGTGCAGACAGTTATCAATGGCGTTATGGTAAGATTCATTATACAAAACAAGGACAAGGAAATCCTATTTTATTAATCCATAATCTAAATACCATATCTAGTGATTATGAATGGCATAAAATTGTAAAACCACTAGCAAAAAACCATACGGTTTACACCATTGACTTACTAGGTTGTGGCAAATCGGAAAAACCTGATTTTACTTATACAAACTTTGTCTTTGTCCAATTAATAAATGATTTTGTAAAAAATGTAATTGGACAACGTACCGATGTTATGACATTAGGAGCGTCTTCTTCTCTTGCACTAATGGCTTGTATGTATAACTCAGAACTATTTAATAAACTGATTTTCCTATCACCTGAATCTATTATAGAAAGCGTACAAGTTCCAACTAGATTTAGTAAAGTTAGGCGAACCATTTTAGACCTTCCTATTATTGGCACATTAGTCTATAATATTGCCCACTCAAAAAAAATGATATACGATGAATTATTGGAAAAAAATATTACCATACCATCTCATATTTCTAATAATGATATTTATTATTTTCATCGCAATTCTCATTTAGGTGGTGCAAATGCAAAAGCCCTATATTCTTCTATTAAAAATAATTATACAAAAATAAATATTACCAATGCATTAAAAGAAATTGATAATAGTATTTTTATTATTGGTGGAGAATTTGATACTACCTTCCATGATACAGTTAAACAATACAAAAGTTATAATTCTGCTATTGAATCTATTACTTTGCCAAAATGTAAAAAGTTAATTCCTTTGGAATCACCAAACTACATTTTAGGTGCTTTAAAAATGATATAAGAAACTTTAAGAAAAAGTAAGGGAAAATGTTCTACGTGGAACATTTTTAAAGGGTGTACCAATTATTTCGTACACCCATTGTCCTTTTAGTTTTACGATACTTTTCTTCTGGTTAAAATGTATTATTTTTCATTGTGTAGATACCATCTTGTAAATTGTAGATTTTTTACACCAAATTTAAGGAGCAATATCTCTATCGCCGAAAGAATAACTAATACAATACTTATAATATTTTATCTTATTATAAAAAAAGAGAAGTACATGTTCTACGTGGAACATTAATCTCTACTTTTCCTTATTCGCATATAAGATATTATAAATAATCCATAAGATTCATATCTATTTTATATATTCTGAAACTATCTAATAAATAAATTTTCAAGAAACTTATAGACTATCCATTAAAATATCTATTTTCTTTTCTATAACAAACTTATTATATACTTGAAAACAAATTCTAAAAATATTACAATATTTAACAAAACAACATTTATTGTTTTCAACTGTAACCTAGTATTTTTTTATATAAAAGAGAGAAATGTTCTACGTGGAACATCCTCTCTTTTTCCTCTTATATTAAAAAATACCTAGTTCTACAATTACATTACTTCATAAAAAATAGGATAATAAATATTACTTACTTATGTATAAATACTTTCTATTACTACCACTTTTTATTTTAATGGCTCTTTGCTTGGTAATCCAGCTTTTCTAGGATATTTTTGTTTTGTCTTTTCTATTTTTTCAATTCCAATAAGACTTCTTTTCATATCACTATCTGGTAACTCAAACATTACTTTATCCTTAATACGACCGCCTAGCTTTTTAATTGCTCCCTCTGCACTAGCTAACTCTTCTTCCACTTTTCCTGATTTATAAGAAATAAATTTCCCACCTACTACTACAAATGGCATACAATATTCAGATAGTGTTGCCAAGTTTGCTACTGCTCTTGATACTGCATAAGTAAATTGTTCTCTAAGCTTAGGGTTTCTTCCACCATCTTCTGCACGACTATGAATGGTTTCAATTTGTTCTAACTCTAATGCTTCAATTACTTCATTTAAAAACTTAACTCGCTTATTTAAAGAATCTAATAATACAACTGACAATTTAGGATATACAATTTTTAATGGTATTCCAGGAAATCCTGCTCCTGTTCCTACATCAATCAAACTACCATCTTCCTTTATTAATTGCTCTGAATACATAATACTATCAATAAAATGTTTTTGTACCACTTCTTCAAATTCTGTAATCCCAGTTAAGTTCATTACTTTATTTTTTTCTACTAACATTTCATAATAAGTAAGAAATTGCTCTAACTGTTTTCTACTTAAAGTTTTATTAATAGCTAAAAATGCTTCCTTTAAATACTCAATCTGTTGCTCTCTTGTCATCTTTTCTTCTCTCCTGCTCTAAATGAATCAATAACACAGAAATATCTGCTGGAGAAACTCCAGAAATTCTTGATGCCTGACCAATAGATGTTGGTTTATATTCTGTTAGTTTTTGTACTGCTTCAATACGAAGGCTATGTACCTTTGTATAATCGAAATTAACGTCTAATTTTTTATTTTCTAGCTTTTTAAATTGCTCTACTTGTTTTAATTGACGCTTAATATAACCATCATACTTTAAGTTAATGTTAACTTGCTCTATTACTTCATTTCTTAACATTTCATCTTCAGGTAACTGTCCATTTTCTATAAGAGTTTCACGTTGTTTATCAATAGGAGCTAACACTTCATAACTCAACTCTGGTCTACGAATAAGCTCTGCTAGTGTTGTTCCTGTTTTTAATGGTGTACTACCATTATCCTCTAATAATTGTTGGACTTCTTTGGATGCACCAATATTTGTATGTTCCATACGCTCTACTTCTTGTTCAATTAATGCCTTTTTTTGTAGCAATCTATCATAACGGTCTTGTTCAATCAATCCTACTTTATATCCTTTTTCCGTCAAACGCAAATCTGCATTGTCTTGGCGTAAAATTAAACGATACTCTGCCCTTGATGTCATCATTCGATATGGTTCGTGATTTTCTTTTGTTACCAAATCATCAATTAATACTCCAATGTATGCTTCTGAACGGTCAAGTACTAATTCTTCTTTTCCTAGCACATGCAATGCTGCATTAATTCCTGCTACAAGACCTTGTGCTGCTGCCTCCTCATACCCTGAGCTACCATTAAACTGTCCACCACTATATAACCCATGAATATGCTTAAATTCTAGTGTATTTTTTAGCTGTCTTGCATTAATACAATCATATTCAATGGCATACGCATTTCTTGTTATTTTTAAGTTTTCTAACCCAGAAACTGTTTTATACATAGCATATTGTACATCTTCTGGTAATGAGCTTGACATACCACCAATATACATTTCATTGGTATCTAATCCTTCTGGCTCAATAAATACTTGATGACGGTTTCTTTCTGCAAATTTTACCACCTTATCTTCAATGGAAGGACAGTATCTTGGTCCTGTTCCTTCTATCATTCCAGAAAATAATGGAGAACGGTGAAGATTTTCTCGAATAATTTCATGAGTCTTTTCATTGGTATAGGTTAACCAACAAGAAACTTGTTCTCTTTGAACGTCTTTTGGATTGGTTGTAAAGGAAAATGGTACTATTACATCATCGCCTTTTTGCTCTTCCATTTTAGAAAAATCAATGCTTCGTTTATCCACTCTTGCTGGAGTCCCTGTTTTAAAACGATACATTTCTATTCCTAGTGCCTTTAATGACTCTGTTAAATGATTGGCTGCTTGTAATCCATTTGGACCTGTTTCATTACTTACTTCTCCATAAATACAACGAGCCTTTAAATAAGTTCCTGTTGCCAATACGACTGCCTGACAATGATAAATTGCACCTGAATAGGTTTTCACTCCAACAACCTTTGTCCTATTATTAATTTCATCAACTTCTGTTAAAATCTCACATACTTCCCCTTGTCTTATTGTTAAATTCTCTGTATTTTCAAGTACCTTTCTCATACTTCTTGAATAAGCATCTTTGTCTGCTTGCGCTCGTAAAGAATGAACTGCTGGACCTTTGGAGCGATTTAACATCTTTGATTGGATAAATGTTTTATCAATATTTTTTCCCATCTCTCCACCCAAAGCATCAATTTCTTTTACCAAATGTCCCTTAGAGCTTCCTCCAATATTTGGATTACAAGGCATTAGTGCAATACTTTCAATGCTAACAGTAAACATTATAGTTTGTAAACCTAATCTTGCACTAGCAAGTGCTGCTTCACACCCAGCATGACCTGCTCCAACTACAACAACATCATATTTTTCCTCTAAAACAGCCATTATCTGCTCCTTTCCTAACATTTATAATAAAACGTTCCATAACATTTTTTTATTTTCCCATACAAAACTTTTCAAAAATTCGATTTACTAAATCTTCTTCAATTTCTTCCCCTACAATATAGCCTAATTGAGCATAGGCACTCATTAAATCAATGGTAAAGAAATCTTCTGGCATTCCACTTTCTATACTTTGTTTTACCATAATAAGACTATTTAATGCTTCACTAAGAGCATTTTTTTGTCTTATATTTGTTAGATATACTTCATCATTAAATGTAACTTCTTCATGGAAGAATAACTCCATTAATGTCTCCTCTAATGCTTCTACTCCTATTCCTTCCTTTGCTGAGATTTCAAGAACAGGAATATTACTACAAAATACCTGTATATCTTCTTTCTTTACTATTTGCATTAAATCTAATTTATTTAATAAGATAATTGCCTTCTTATCTGTTATTAATTCAATAATTTCTCTATCATTATCATCAAGAGGTACAGAACTATCTACAACATATAAAATCAAATCTGCTTCTTTTGCCAAGGCTTTTGCCTTTGATACACCAATTTGCTCTACCACATCTTCTGTTTCACGAATTCCAGCTGTATCAATCATTTTAAAGCTAACACCACCAATTCGTATTTGTTCCTCTAAGCTATCTCTTGTTGTTCCTGCAATATGAGTAACAATAGCCCTTTCTTCCCTTGCCAAGCGATTTAGTAGAGAGGATTTTCCTGCATTTGGCTTTCCTAAAATAACCGTTTTTATCCCCTCTACAAGAATTCTACCATTGTCCGCCTTATCTTCCATTTGCTCCATTTCAACAATCATAGATTCTACCTTTTTTAGAAGTTCTTCATCGTATCCATCAATGGAAATATGCTCTGGATCATCAAGTGCAGCTTCAATAAAAGCAATACTGTCTAAAATAGAATCTCTTAACGTAGCGATTTTCTTACTAACACTTCCTCTTAACTGCCCCATAGATGACTTAATAGCAAACTCATTTTTTGCATGAATTAAATCAATAACAGCCTCTGCTTTTGATAAATCAATTCTTCCATTTAAGAAAGCCCTTTTTGTAAACTCTCCTGGTTCTGCCATAGTAGCCCCATGTTTTAATACAACTTCTAATAGTTTTTTTGTAATTAACACACCACCATGACAATTAATCTCAACGGTATCTTCCATGGTATAACTTTTTGGTGCTCTCATCACAGAAACCATAACTTCATCAATTAGTTCCTCTCCATCATAAATATAGCCATAATGAATGGTATGACTAGCTACCTTTGATAGCTTTTTCTTCCCTTGTGGAGAGCGAAATATTTTATCTATAATTAATACTGCTTCATCACCACTAATTCTTATAATACTAATGCCACCTGGACTCATGGCTGTAGCAATAGCAGCAATTGTTTTTCCTTCCATGTATTATTCCTTTCTAATGGTTTTACCATACTATAACGATTTCTACAAATAAATAAATTTTATATCCATTTGATAAAACGGGTACGGATTCTAAATCCGCACCCGTTTATCACTTTTCATATTATATTTTCTATCCTAATAATATTTACTATCATAACCTCTAGATATATTGAATACTATGATACAATTTCTTTTACATATCTAGGCTTTTTATCATAATTTCTACGTTCTCGCTTAAGTGCAATAACCACATGTCTAAATGGTTCTGCTCCCTCACTTCTTGTAACAATGTTTACATCTTCTTGTAAAGCAGCATGAATAATTCGTCTTTCATAAGGATTCATTGGTTCTAAAGAAATACTTCTTTTATTTCTCTTTACCTTTTGTGCAACATTTTTTGCTAATGTTTCTAGTGATTCCTTACGTTTTGCACGATAATCTTCGCTATCTAATTTTACACGAACATAACTATCTGCTTGTTTATTAACGACCAATCCTACTAAGTGTTGAAGAGAATCTAAGGTTTGTCCTCTCTTTCCAATAAGAACTCCCATATCTGCTCCACTTAAATCAATACTTAGCACACGATTTACTTCATCAAATGATGTGGTAATTTGGACATTCATATTCATTTTTTTTAATAACTTTTCTAAAAACTCTTTTCCATCCCCAATAAAATCATTTTTTTTGCGAGCTTTTATAATTGCAGGTTTGCTAAAGATTCCAAAAAATCCATTGCTTCCTTGTTCTAAAACTTCATATTCTAAGTGCATTGTAGGAACTTGTAACTGTGTACAAGCATTTGTAATTGCATCCTCTACTGTTTTTCCTGACACTTTAATATATTCAGACATTGAATAGCCCCCTTATATTGCCATTTCCTTATTTTTTATGAGTTTCATTATACTTTTGTACCATATTTGCCTTTGCAGCTAAACTTCCTGGTTTTGCATTGCTAGACTGATTATAAAACTCTGTTGATTTTTTCATTTGTGCTTCTCTTTTTGCAATCTTTTCTAATCTAGCATTTTCATTTTCCTCAATTTGATGCAAACTTGCCACAGATGCCTTTGTCATCTTTTGTGGTGGAAGTCCTTGTTTTGCACGCTTTTTATTTACTTTTTCAAGATTTTTTTCAATTAATTGGTTTACATCAATTTTTTCCATATGCTTATTAACAATTAACTGGATAATAATTTGACATACACTTGATGCTACCCAATATACACCAATACCAGAAGCAAATGTAAAACAGAAAAATACAGATACAAGTGGCATAATTGTATTCATTGTATTCATTGTTTTTGCTGTTGGATCATCTTCTCTTTGTGGTGTGTTTGCAGTCATTAACTTTGTACTATACCACTGTGTTAAACCTGCTAAAATTGGAATAATAATTGCAGGCCAAAGATTATTGGCTGGTGCAGTTGCTAAGTTAATTCCAAAAAATGCATTCATTCGATCAATTTCAGGAAGTCTTTCTGCAACAACATCTGTTAAACTTGGGAATAACTCTGTAAATTTATTCCACTCTGAATGATCAAAGTTATACATTGCATCAACTAATTTATTAACATTTCCTGCTTCTAATGTTCTTGAGCCTTGTGTAATATTAGCTTTTGCTAGCTCTACAAAGCCTTCTACCTGACTATAATCTGGAACTCTCTCAATTAATGCGTTCCCAATTTCCATATATACTTCTTTTACAGAAGCTACATATGCTGGAATATTATAAATAACACGATATAACGCAAAAATAATTGGCATCTGAATAAGTAGTTGTAGACATCCACCTGTTGGGCTTGTCCCATACTTTTCATATACTGCTTTTGTTTCTGCTTGCTGTTTTAATAAAGACTCTTGGTCTTTTTTATCTTTATACTTCTTTTGAATCGCCTGAATTTCTGGCATCATAACAGCATTTAACTTGGAAAATTTCTGTTGCTTAATAGACATTGGAAGCATTAATAACTTTACAATAAGAGTAAATAAAATAATACTTAAACCAATGTTTGCAATACCAAACCAGCTACAAAATACAAAGATACCTTCCATAATGTATCCTAATAAGCTAGCAACTGGTCCAATAATAAATGTATTTGATTTTGTTAATAACAAAAATGCGTCCAACGGTTGCGTCCTCCTTACATCCAATATTCTTTATGGCACTGGATCAAATCCTCCCTTTGAAAAGGGATTACACTTTAAAATACGCTTACACGTAAGCCATAGCCCCTTACATACACCATATTTTTCTAATGCTTCAATGGCATATTGTGAACAAGTTGGTGTATAGATGCAATGTGTCTTTATCTTTAAGGGAGATAAATATTTTCTATAACATTGAATCATGTAAATTAATATAGCTTTCATAACATCCACCCTAATCATCTTTTTTACTATTACTATCTAAAATATGATGCATTTTACTTAAATGTAACATTGCACTATCAATTTCTTTAAACCCTTGTTCCTTTGCCAGTGGTCTGGCAACAATAATTATGTCTATTCCATTTTTTAGTATGTGTTGGTTTAACCGAAAACTTTCTCTAATCAATCTAGTAACTCTATGCCTTACAACGCTGTTACCTACTTTTTTACTAACTGAAATACCTAGTCTTGTTTTCTCTAGTTTATTTTCTAAAACATACATAATTAAGTACTTATTAGCAAATGAGTGTTTTTTGCTATATACAATACGAAACTCTTTATTTGTTTTTAACGAATGTATATTTCTCATACATCTTCCTACCTTTTTTCACTAAAGAAAGAAAAGGTCACAAAACTGCGACCTATGCTGATAATACTTTTCTTCCTTTTGCTCTTCTAGCAGCTAATACTTTTCTTCCACTAGCTGTGCTCATTCTTGCTCTAAAACCATGAACTTTTGATCTTTGTCTCTTTTTTGGTTGAAATGTCATCTTCATAAACTATACACCTCCTTAAATTTAATTATCCAAACATACTTATATTTCTTCCATTTTGAAATTTAGACATCACGCTAATTATATTGAAAACATTAGCTTTCGTCAAGTATTAATTTTATTTTTATCCTAGAAATTTCTTCATATTTTTCTTTTCTTGTTGATAATTAAATTTGTTTATTTGGTTGAAAAGAAACTTTTTTATATTCTTAGTTTTTATTATACACATTTTATCGACAATATTGTGGGTATTTTTTAATGTTTACATAATGTTATCCACATTTTGTTTATAACTTGTGGATAAGCTGTTTGTTTTTTTGTTAACAATCAAAAGGACATAAAATAATTTCCTTGAAATTTATAGATTTTAATCATTGTGTATTTGTCAATAATATTTTTTTTAGTTGTCCACAGGAATACTTTTTTATTCACAATTTTTCTATATTCTGTTAATCATTTTGTTTCTTTCAACACGAATTTATTCCAACTTATCCACATATTCATTATCTATTTTTTTCTCCACAATTTTCCCCCTATCCTTCCACCTTTATAAATTATCATTGAAAATTCAAATATTTTGTTATATGATAAAAGTAACTATATTGTTTACTAAAGTGATAATAGGGGTACTCTCCCCTTTTTCACTTATCCACAATTATTTTACTTTTTTTGTTGATACATTTTAGAAAATAGAAGTTTAGGAGATACACTATGATCGAGGTTTTGCAGGAAAATTGGGAACTGATAAAAGAAAATTTAAAACAAGAATGTGATTTAACTGTTGTTTCATATGATACATGGATTAAACCCCTTGAAATCCTATCCGTTGAAGGAAATACAGTAAAAATTACAGTAAAAGAAGAAAACGCTAATATGTTCGTTGATTATTTAACACGAAAATTTCAAACATTTTTTCAGGTTGTGATTGCCAATACAACAGGATTTGTTTGCAATGTGGAATTTGTTTCACCATCGAAACAAAACACGGCTGCACAAACAATACAAAAAAAGGACAACCTTACTCTTGCATCAATGAATGCAAACTTAAATCCAAGATATACATTCGAAACCTTTGTCGTAGGTGCTAATAATAAGTTCGCTCATGCTGCTAGCCTTGCAGTTGCAGAATCTCCTGCAGAACGTTACAATCCTCTATTTATATATGGAGGAGTTGGTCTTGGTAAAACACACTTAATGCATTCTATTGCTCACTTTATACTAAAGAATAACCCCTCTGCTCGTGTTTTATACGTAACTAGTGAAAAATTTACCAACGAGCTTATTGATTCTATTCGTAATAAAAACAATACTTCAACCTTTGAATTTCGTGAAAAATATAGAAACATTGACGTGTTACTAATTGACGATATTCAATTTATTATTGGTAAGGAAAGTACCCAAGAAGAATTTTTTCATACCTTTAATTTTTTACATGAAAACAATAAACAAATTGTTATTTCATCAGATAAACCACCAAAAGCCTTTGAAACATTAGAGGAACGTCTACGCTCTCGCTTTGAAATGGGACTACCAGTAGACATTTCAGCACCAGATTATGAAACTCGTATGGCAATCTTAAGAAAAAAAGAAGAACTAGAAGGCTATAATATTGATAATGAGATTATTAAATATATTGCAACTAATATTAAATCTAATATTCGAGAATTGGAAGGTGCTTTAACAAAAATTACTGCATATTCCAAGCTTTATAATGCAGAAATTACATTAGAAGTTGCCGAAGAGGCTCTAAAAGACTTAATTTCACCAAATTCTACTCGTGAAGTTACCGTTGAACTTATTATTGAAGTAGTTGCTGAACATTTTGGCTTTAAACCATCTGACTTAAGCTCACATAAACGTAACAAAGAAATCGTATATCCAAGACAAATTGCTATGTATTTATGTCGTGAAATGACAAGCACTTCCTTACAATTAATTGGAAAAGCTCTTGGAAAACGAGACCATTCAACTATATTACATGGGATTGAGAAAATAACCGAAGACTTAAAGCAAAATGAAACGCTATCTTCTACTATTGAAATATTAAAAAAGAAAATTAACCCAAGTTAAAAAAAGTATTCATATGGTGACATTTACTGTCACCTTTTCCTTGTAGTTTCTAAATAGTAGAAAGAAAGTTTATTAAGGAAAGTTTTCTATTCCTTATGATGTTGATAATATGTGTATAATTTAAATTTTAACGTTTAAAACTATGTGTAGATCATGTGCATAAAGAAACTTTTTTGTTTCTTCTTTTAAAATAAGCTGTGTATCATTCACAATTTATCCATAAGAAATAAAATAGTTTCTAACATAGTTATCCTATTTCTCAATATGTTAAAGTATAAGGGTTTCTATGCTTTTACACATATCTACACCCCCTAATATTACTACTACGAATTTAACTATATATATATGTATGAAAAATATTCACGTTTTTTACTTGAAAGGAGATATTCACAATTATGAAGATTATTTGTCAAAGAGAATTTTTACAAAAAGGCGTTACTACTGTTTCTAAAGCAGTTCCTTCTAAAACTACAATGCCTATATTAGGTTGTATCTTATTAAATGCAGAAGCTGGTATTATTAAAATGACTGCCAATGATATGGAACTTGGTATTGAAACTATTATTAATGGTAACATTTTAGAGGAAGGTAAGATTGCCCTTGATGCTAAGATTTTTTCTGAAATCGTTCGAAAGTTACCTGATAATGAAGTGATTATTGAAACAGATGAACAATTTACTACTACTATTATTTGTGAAAAAGCAAAATTCTCCATTCCAGGTCAATCAGGAGATGACTTTGCATACTTACCTAATATAGAAAAAGAAAAAAAGGTAGTACTATCCCAATTTACATTAAAAGAAATTGTTCGTCAGACAATTTTTTCTATTTCTGATAGTGAAAGTAACAAAATGATGTCAGGAGAATTAATTGAAATTAATGAAAATCAATTAAAAATTGTTTCATTAGATGGACATAGAATTTCTATTCGTAAAGTAGAACTTAATGATGTGTATGAACCAATTAAAGTAGTTGTTCCTGGAAAAACATTAAATGATGTAAGCAAAATTTTATCAGGAGAAGTGGATAAAGAAGTAACATTATTCTTTACAAACAATCATATTATTTTTGAATTTGATCAAACAGTTGTAGTATCTCGTTTAATTGAAGGAGAATACTTTAAAATTAATCAAATGTTAAATGGAGATTATGAAACTAGCATTAAAATTAATAAAAAAGAACTATTAAATTGTATTGACCGTGCTACATTACTTGTAAAGGAAAGTGATAAAAAGCCTATTATTGTAGGGGTTAATGATAACCAAATGGAAGTAAAATTAATCTCTTCCATGGGTTCTTTAAAAGAAGAAATTGAAATTGAAAAAACTGGAAAAGACATTTTAATTGGTTTTAATCCAAAGTTTATTAGTGATGCACTTCGTGTTATTGATGATGAAATTGTTACAATTTATATGATTAATCCAAAAGCTCCATGTTTTATTAAAGATGAAAATGAAAGTTATATTTATTTGATACTTCCAGTAAACTTTACAGTTACAGAATAATTTCTTTTTCTTTTTAAAAAAATTAAAACAACAACATATAATTATGTTAAGCATATTCGCGAAATTATGTAAACCAATATATAATAATTATGTAAACCTATAAGGAGGTTGCTATGGCAAACATTGTATTAAGAGAAGAATTTATTAAATTAGGTCAAGCCTTAAAAGCTGCAAACTTAGTAGAATCAGGGGTAGAAGCTAAAATGGTCATTCAAGACGGCGAGGTTATGGTCAACGGTGTAGTAGAAACTCAAAGAGGAAAAAAGCTATACGATGGAGATGTTGTATTGTTTGATGGAGAAACTATTTACATTGTAAAGCAATCATAGGAAAAAAACTTAGAATGTAGGGTGCTTATGAATCTAACATCAATACAGTTAAATCATTTTAGAAATTATAAAGAGCTTTCTTTAGAATTAGATAAGGGAATTAATATTTTTTATGGTGACAATGCACAAGGGAAAACCAATATTTTAGAGGCTATTTATGTATGTGGAACGGGAAAATCACATAGAGGAAGCAAAGATAAAGAGTTAATTGCATTTGATTCAACAGAAGCTCATATCAAAGCTTATATTGAAAAGAAATATGCTACAGACCGAGTGGATATTCATTTAAAAACAAATAAAAGCAAAGGGATTGCTGTTAATGGAATTCCTATTAGGCGTACTAGTGAGTTATTTGGACTTATGAATGTAGTTGTATTTTCACCAGAAGATTTGCAATTAATAAAAAATGGTCCATCAGAGCGTAGAAAATTTATTGATTTAGAATTGTGCCAATTGGATAAACTATATGTACATCATTTGATTCATTATAACAAAGTATTGGCACAGAGAAATCAATTATTAAAGGAATTAATAAATAAAAGTGACTACGAAGATATACTTGATATTTATGATTTGCAATTAATTCAATATGGGTGTAAAATAGTACAGTTAAGAAAAAATTTTCTTGAACAATTAAATGAAATCGTTCAAAGGAAACATAGTATTATTTCAGGTGGAAAAGAAAGGTTACAAGTCATTTATGAACCAAATGTAGAAGAAGATTTGTTTGCTGCCCAATTACAAAAAAGCAGAGAGCGAGATAAAAAACAAAAAATTACGTTAGTTGGACCACATAGAGATGATATAATGTTAACAATTAATTCCATTGATATTCGTAAATATGGTTCTCAGGGGCAACAACGAACGGCTGCCTTGTCGCTTAAGATGGCTGAAATAGAACTTGTAACAAATGTAATAAAAGACTCCCCTATTCTTTTGCTTGATGACGTATTAAGTGAATTGGATTTTAACAGACAAAACCAGTTATTAAATTGCATTGATGGAATTCAAACAATAATAACTTGTACAGGAGTTGATGATTTTATTCATCATAGATTTCATATGGATAAAATTTTTCATGTGGAACAAGGAACGGTATCAAAACAAAATTAGTGATGAAATGAAAACAAAGGATAAATGAAGCCAAGAACAATTTGGTACAACAAGTTGCATAAGTAATTTGGTATGTAATTACTCATGTAATAGGGAATAAGTGAAAATAGGAGGTCAAATATGAGTAACGATTATGGTGCAGGTCAGATTCAAATATTAGAAGGCTTAGAAGCGGTTAGAAAGCGTCCAGGAATGTATATTGGTAGTACATCCATTAAAGGATTACATCATCTTGTGTATGAAATTGTTGACAATGCAGTGGATGAATCTTTGGCAGGATATTGTGATTCCATAGAGGTGCAAATTAATTCAGATAATTCCATTACTGTTATTGATAATGGTCGTGGGATTCCAACAGGAATTCACCCAAAAGCTGGTATTCCTGCTGTTGAAGTAGTATTTACTATTCTTCATGCAGGAGGAAAGTTTGGTGGTGGAGGCTATAAGGTTTCTGGTGGTCTTCATGGTGTAGGTGCATCAGTTGTAAATGCCTTATCTGAATGGTTAGAGGTTACCATTTATCAAGATGGAAAAGTTCATAATCAACGATATGAAAGAGGAAAAGTATGTTATCCGTTAAAAGTTGTTGGTGAATGTGATAGTGACAAACATGGAACAATGGTAACATTTTTGCCAGATAAGGAAATTTTTGAAGAAACGGTATATGATTTTAATATATTAAAAAATCGTCTTCGTGAAATGGCATTTTTAACGAAAAATTTAAAAATTACATTACGAGATGATAGAGAAGAAAAGAAAGAAAGAGTCTTCCACTACGAAGGAGGAATTCGCCAATTTGTTGAGTACTTAAATAAGTCAAAAGAAGCTTTGTATCCAAATGTAATTTATTGTGAAGGAACAAAGGACAATGTGTATGTAGAAGTAGCGTTACAACATAATGACTCTTATAACGAAACAAGTTATAGCTTTGTAAATAATATTAATACACCAGAAGGTGGAACTCATTTATCAGGATTTAAAAATGCGTTAACAAAAACATTTAATGAATATGCAAGAACGAATAAGTTATTAAAGGACAATGAGCCAAATTTAGTGGGAGAAGATATTCGTGAAGGTCTTACAGCCATTGTTAGCGTTAAGATTGAAGAACCTCAATTTGAAGGTCAAACAAAGCAAAAACTAGGAAATAGTGAAGCTAGAGGCGCAGTAGATAGCATTGTTAGTGAGCAATTAACTTACTTTTTAGAGCAAAATCCAGCCATTGCAAAAGCTATTTGTGAAAAATCAATTTTAGCACAAAGAGCTCGTGCAGCAGCTAGAAAGGCAAGAGATTTAACAAGAAGAAAGTCTGCCCTTGATGGTATGGCACTTCCTGGAAAGCTAGCAGACTGTTCTGATAAAAATCCAGAAAATTGTGAAATCTACATTGTTGAGGGAGATTCTGCAGGTGGTTCTGCAAAAACAGCAAGAAGTAGAAGCACTCAAGCCATTTTACCACTTCGTGGAAAAATTCTAAATGTAGAAAAAGCACGCCTTGATAAAATATATGCAAATGCAGAAATTAAAGCTATGATTACTGCATTTGGAACAGGAATTCATGATGATTTTGATATTTCAAAATTACGTTATCATAAAATTATTATTATGACCGATGCTGACGTTGACGGTGCTCATATTAGTACATTATTATTAACCTTTTTATATCGTTTTATGCCAGAACTTATTAAGCAAGGTTATGTTTATTTGGCACAACCACCACTTTATAAAATTGAGAAAAATAAAAAGGTATGGTACGCATATAGTGCTGAAGAATTAAACAACATCCTAACAGAAATTGGACGAGATGGTAACAATAAAATTCAACGTTACAAAGGTCTTGGTGAAATGGATGCAGAACAATTATGGGAAACAACTATGGACCCAGAACGTCGTGTGTTGTTAAAAGTTACCATTGATGAAGATTCTTCAACAGAGCTTGATTTGGCATTTACAACTCTTATGGGAGATAAAGTAGAGCCAAGACGAGAATTTATTGAAGCAAATGCAAAATATGTGCAAAATTTAGATATTTAAGAGATTAGAAATCTTTGTTATAATAAAGACAGCATGATAATACCTGTTATGCTTGCAAAAGAATATGATGTTTTTTTATAAAAATCTTTATCAGTTTCTAAGCAAGCATACAGGTTTATGTATGGAAAAAAGGAAGATGGAGGAAGCAAAACATGGAAGAAAACGTATTTGATCAAGTACACGAAGTAGACTTACAAAAAACCATGGAAACATCATACATTAATTATGCAATGAGTGTTATCGCTTCTCGTGCATTGCCAGATGTAAGAGATGGTCTAAAACCAGTGCAACGACGTGTATTATATTCCATGATTGAATTAAATAATGGACCAGACAAGCCACATAGAAAGTGTGCCCGTATCGTTGGGGATACCATGGGTAAATATCACCCTCATGGTGATAGTTCTATTTATGGTGCATTGGTAAATTTGGCACAAGATTGGTCTACAAGATATCCACTGGTTGATGGACATGGAAACTTTGGTTCTGTTGATGGAGATGGAGCTGCTGCTATGCGTTATACAGAAGCACGTTTAAGTAAAATCTCTATGGAAATGTTAGCAGATATCAATAAAAATACTGTAGATTTTGCTCCAAACTTTGATGAAACAGAAAAAGAGCCAGTAGTATTACCAGCTCGTTTTCCAAACCTTTTAGTTAACGGAACAACTGGGATTGCCGTAGGTATGGCAACCAATATTCCACCTCATAATCTAACAGAGACAATAAGTGCAGTTGTGAAAATTATTGACAATCGTATTGGTGATAAAGATACAGACATTGAAGAAGTAATGGAAATTGTAAAAGGTCCAGATTTTCCAACTGGTGCAACCATTTTAGGTCGAAAAGGAATTAGTGAGGCATATCGTACTGGTCGTGGAAAAATTAAAGTGCGTGCTGTTACAAATATTGAGCCAATGGCAAATGGAAAGAATCGTATTGTAGTAACAGAGCTTCCATATATGGTAAATAAAGCACGTTTAATTGAAAAGATTGCAGAACTTGTAAAAGATAAACGTGTGGATGGAATTACAGATTTAAGAGATGAATCCAATCGTGAAGGTACAAGAGTATGTATTGAACTTAGACGAGATGTAAATCCAAATGTAATTTTAAATCAGTTAATGAAGCATACACAACTTCAAGACACTTTTGGTGTTATTATGTTGGCACTTGTGAATAATGAGCCTAAGGTATTAAATCTTTTGGATATGCTTAAGCACTACTTAAAGCATCAAGAAGATGTAGTTACAAGAAGAACTCAGTATGATTTAAATAAAGCAGAGGAAAGAGCTCATATTTTAGAAGGGTTATTAGTTGCTCTTGACCATATTGATGAAGTAATTTCTATTATTCGTGGTTCTAACAATGTTGCCACTGCAAAAGCAAAATTAATGGAACGCTTTGGCTTATCAGAAGCCCAATCTCAAGCCATTGTAGATATGCGTCTTAGAGCGCTTACAGGCTTAGAAAGAGAAAAGCTAGAAGGGGAATACGCAGAACTTCAAGCAAGAATAGCAGAATTAAAGGCTATTTTAGCAGATGAAAAGAAGTTATTAGGTGTAATTCGTGAAGAAATTTTAGTAATTCGAGATAAATATGGCGATGAAAGAAGAACTTCCATTGGATTTAGTGAGGAAGATTTCACAGACGAAGACTTAATTGAACGAGAAAATACTGTAATTGCTATGACAAAGTTAGGATACATTAAGCGTATGTCCGTTGACAACTTTAAGGCACAAAATCGTGGTGGTAAGGGTATTAAGGGAATGCAAACCATTGATGAAGATTACATTGAAGATTTGCTTATGACTACGACACACCACTATATTATGTTCTTTACAAACCTTGGACGAGTGTATCGTTTAAAAACGTATGAAATTCCAGAGTCTAGTAGAACTGCTAGAGGAACTGCCATTGTAAATTTAATTCAGCTACTTCCAGAAGAAAAAGTAACTGCAATTATTACGAAAGAACAGTTTAATGAGGGCGAATACTTATTTATGGCAACAAAGAAAGGTATGGTAAAGAAAACCTCATTAAATGAATATGCAAATATTCGTAAAACTGGTATTCAAGGGATTATTCTTCGTGAAGACGATGAGTTAATTGAAGTAAAGGCAACTGATAATACAAAAGACATTTTACTTGTAAGTAAATTAGGTCAATGTATTCGCTTTAACGAAACAGATGTTAGAACAACTGGTAGAGCATCTATGGGGGTTCGTGGAATGAACCTTGATGATGAAGATGAAGTAGTTGGAATGCAAATGGATAGCCAAGGAGAAAGCTTATTAATTGCTTCTGAAAATGGTTATGGTAAGCGTACATTGGTAAGCGAATTTACTCGTCAGAATCGTGGCGGCAAAGGGGTAAGATGTTATAAGATTAATGAAAAGACAGGAAATATTGTTGGTGTTAAAGCAGTAGAAGACAACCAAGAAATTATGATGATTACAACAGAAGGAATTATTATAAGAATTAAAGTTTCTGATATTTCCCTACTTGGAAGAAATACTTCTGGAGTAAAATTAATGAACATTGATGCTAGTAGTAATGTTCGTGTTGCTAGTATTGCAAAGGTAAGAGAAAGTGAAGAAGAGGAAGATGCAGAGGAAGAATCTGTGGAAGACGGAGAAGAAAACATGCAGGCAGCAGAGGTAGTAAACACTACTTCACAATCTGAGACAATACAATCTAGCCAGATAGATACTCTATTAGAACGAGCAGAAGAAGATAGCAAGGAAGAAGAATAAAACAAAACAAGCTGTTTTAAAGAGAAAAGAGATGAAATCAGAGATGGTTTTGTCTCTTTTTTTGTATAGGATAAGTAAATGGGATAAAGAGTATGTTTAATCAATATAGTAGTAAAAATGTATATTCTTAAAAAAGAAAGGGAATAAATACAGATAAATATTTGTATTTCATAAGGGTTTATTAAAATTGTTTTTTGAAAAATGAAATAAAAAATATAGAAATGAAAATATTGAATTAAAAAATTAATTATGTTAATATAAATAAAATGGAGGATATATTATGGATGGTATTGTAAGATTAGCTTCACTGGAACTTTCAAATATAAAAAATGTTAAAAATGGAAAAATTATTATGCCAAATACCTATAAAAAAAATATGTCATATAACAATGCAGAAATACTTGGTGTATATGGGCAAAATGGTTCAGGAAAAACGGCAGTAATTGATACGTTATACTTTTTACAGAAAATTATGATAGGAAGTACACTTAATGAGGAAATGGCGGATTATATTGATGTAAATGATAATCAAGCAAGGATTGTTGCAGACTTTAATATTTTTGAAGATAACAATATATATGAAGTGACTTATAGGATTGATTTGCAAAAGAATAATAAGGGTGTAGAGATTATTCAGGAAACTTTAAGTTGTGCTATTAATACAGGTGCTTCAAGAAGTAATAAAACAGTATTTATGGACTATAACCGTAAGGAAAAGGAACGTATATTTATGCCTAAAAAAAGGCTTGAGGAAGTCATTGAAGGAAATCAAGAGAATAGAACCGATTTAATCGTAGCAAAAAGAATGGCAGAAAAAAGTAATTGTTCTTATATCTTTGGAGAAAGTAGTAGAGAAATTTTTCTTCGCAATTATGACAATAATTTTAAAGATTATTCTCAAGTAATAGAGGCATTATTTCATTTTGCTTTAAAAAATTTATTTGTAATACGCAATACGCATTCTGGAGTGATTTCTGCCAATTTCGTACTTCCTATGGCTTTTAAAATAGAACATAATCAAATTGGAATGAGAGGAGATTTGACTGTTTCATTAACAGAGCCAGTTGTTTTGAAAGAAGAAGAAAAAGATTTACTTCAGATTATTGTAGAACATATTAATATTGTATTATGTACTATTATTCCAGAAATGAAGATAGAGGTCCGAAATTATGGACAGCAGCTACTAGACTCTGGAGAGAATGGTTATAGAGTAGAACTTGTTTCTATTCGAGGAAATATGCCACCAATTCCAATTCGAATGGAGTCGGAGGGGATTATAAAAATTATTTCCATACTAAATATTTTAATTCAAGCCTTTGGTAACCCATCCATATGTTTAGCTATTGATGAGTTAGATGCAGGAATTTTTGAGTATATGTTAGGGGAGTTACTTGATATTTTTCATAAGAGTGCAAAAGGTCAGTTGATTTTTACTTCTCATAATCTTCGAGCATTAGAAATGTTAGATAAAGATAGCATTATGTTTTCTACAGCAAATCCTAATAGAAGATATATAAGAATGAAGCATGTAAAGGCAACCAATAATCTTAGGGATACGTATCTTAGAGGAATTACCCTTGGAGGTCAAGATGAGGTGATTTATGAAGCAACAGATAGTTTAAAAATGGCACGTGCATTTAGAAAGGCAGGTCGAAGAATATAAAATGAAGGAAAAGAAGGTTATTGCATTTATTGTGGAAGGTCCAAGTGATGAAACTGCACTTGGATCAATTATGAAAGAATACTTTTCCAATCATGAGGTACAGTTTGTTGTTGTACATGGGGATATTACACTAAAAGATTATGTTACAATAGATAAAATAAAAGTCAAGATAAGTGATACAATTAATGAGATTAAAAAGAAATATCGCTATTGTGGCAGTGATTTTATAAAAATCATACACATTGTTGATACAGATGGTGTATTTATACCAGATGAGAATGTAAAAGAAGCAAATGTAGAAAAGGTTCAATATGGTACATGTTTTATTGAAACTAAAAATGTAAAAGGGATTGTAGATCGTAATCAACGGAAGCGATTAATCTTATCCAAGTTAAGAAAAGAAGGAAAAGTAAGAGGAATACCTTATAGAATTTACTATAATTCTTGTAATTTAGAACATGTGTTGTATAATGAGTTAACATCCCTTACTGACGATGAAAAAAGGGAATTGTCTGATGAGTTTGCTGATAGATATGATGGAAGAGTAGATGAGTTTATCGAATTTATATCAGGTGTAAATGTGGCAGTAGCTGGTACTTATCAGGAAACTTGGAATTTTATTGAGAAAGATACTAACTCTTTAAATAGACATACTAATATGCATTTGATTTTTGAACCCAAAGTGAAATAATAAGGCAGTTAAGAGTAAAGACGATTCTATGTACTATTTGATTTTAGATAAAACTATTGGGTTTTGCAAAGTTATTGGAATTTTAGGTTATATAAACAAATGAAGGGGCTGTGGAATCAACGCTTAAGGGATCGTAGATGCCACAGTCACTTTTTTAATTCCCTTGCAAAGCACGTTGACAATGATTGGGCAAGAAGTGGAAGGAAACCAAATTTAAATAAAAAATAAAAACCTAATTGTAAAATAATTACTTTTCATACATACTTTTATTGATTATAATGAATTCATAGAAATAAATGGTAGGCTAAAGTCGTAGAAAATAGAAGCGATGACTGTAGTGTATGGAAAGGAAGAATGAGGATGACAAATCGTTATATAATGGATTGGGAAAAATATACTGTATTAGCAAGACAAGCAGCAGCAGAAGGGGTGGTACTTCTTAGAAATGAAAATAATACCCTTCCACTGAGAGAAGGAGAGAAAATTTCTGTTTTTGGAAGAATCCAGTTTAATTATTATAAAAGTGGTACAGGATCTGGAGGTTTGGTGAATACAAGATATACCGTTGGGATTTTAGATGCATTAGTAAAAGAAAATCTCCATTTGAATCAAGAGCTAGATAAAATTTATCAAGATTGGATAAAAGAGCATCCCTTTGATCAAGGGAAGGGCTGGGCGCAGGAACCATGGAGTCAAGAGGAAATGCCGTTGACCGATGAATTGGTTTGTCAGGCAGCAAAAGAGTCAGATACAGCTATTGTGGTTATTGGAAGGACTGCAGGGGAAGATAGAGATATCCGAATAGAAAAGGGAAGCTATTTGCTTACATCTATTGAAGAGGATATGCTAGAGAAGGTGTGTAGTGCCTTTTCTAAAACAGTGGTTCTTTTAAATGTTGGTAGTATTATTGATATGAAATGGGTAGAAAAATATAAGCCTTCCGCTGTAATGTATGTATGGCAAGGAGGACAGGAAGGTGGCAATGGTGTAGTAGATGTTCTTATGGGAAGAGTCAATCCTTGTGGAAAACTAACAGATACTATTGCTTATGATATTCATGATTATCCATCTACTAAAAATTTTGGTGGAGAGCAATATAATGAGTATGAAGAGGATATTTATGTAGGATATCGATATTTTGAAACATTTGAAAAAGAAAAGGTAATGTATCCTTTTGGTTATGGACTATCATATACTTCTTTTCATTTGCAGCAACCTCAGGTAAAAAGAGAAGAATTAGAGGATTTAAAGTGTTGTAGGAGTCATTTACAGGTAAGTGTAGTAAATACAGGTCAGGTGTCTGGTAAGGAAGTGGTACAGGTTTATTTAAAAGCACCTCAAGGCAAATTAGGAAAGCCACTTAGAAGTCTTGTTGCATTTAAGAAAACAAAACTATTAAGTACGGGAGAAAGTGAACAAATAGATTTTCTTATAACAGATTCACAGCTTGCATCTTATGATGATGAAGGAAAGACAGGACATCCATTTTGTTATGTATTAGAGCCAGGATATTATGAATTTTATATTGGAACAGATGTTAGAAACGCAATATCTGTAGGTGGATTTGACATTAAAGAGTTAATTGTAGTAGAAGAATGTACACAGGTAGCTGCACCAGAAAAGGTATTTTCAAGATTAAGACCAAATGTATTAGAGGAAAAAGAAGGGGGTGTAGAAGCCTTATTGGAAAATGCTCCAATAAAAATTTCTTCTATGAAATCACATATAGAGAACGATAAAATAAATGAAATATCATATACTGGAAATAAGGGATATTTTCTTTCAGATGTATATGATGGAAAAATTGACTTGAATACCTTTGTTGCACAGATTTCAGATCAAGGTTTGTGTTGCATTGTTAAGGGGGAAGGTATGTGTTCTCCTAAGGTAACACCGGGAACTGCGGCAGCATTTGGAGGGCTAACAGAAGAGTTAAAGGAATTAGGTATTCCATGTGGCTGTTGTGCAGATGGTCCATCAGGGATTCGTATGGATTGTGGGACAAAGGCATTTAGCTTGCCAAATGGTGTTTGTTTAGCCTCTACCTTTAATGAAACCTTATTAGAGGATTTATTTGAAATGGTTGGAGCCGAGCTTCGTAAAAATCGAGTAGATACCTTATTAGGACCGGGAATGAATATTCATAGGAATCCTTTGAATGGAAGAAATTTTGAATATTTTTCTGAAGATCCTCTTGTAACAGGAAAAATAGCATCTGCTCAGCTTAGAGGAATGAAAAAATATGGTATTCATTCTACCATAAAGCATTTTGCAGCAAATAATCAAGAACATAATCGTCGAAAGTATAATTCTATTGTATCGGAACGAGCGCTTAGAGAAATTTATTTAAAGGGATTTGAAATTGCAGTAAAAGAAGGAAATGCAAAATCTGTTATGACAACCTATGGAGCAGTAAATGGAGTATGGACTGCTGGAAATTATGATTTAGTTACAACAATCCTAAGAAAAGAATGGGGATTTGATGGAATGGTTATGACAGACTGGTGGGCAGACATAAATGATGAAGGTGGATTGCCATCAGTATATAATTACACAGCTATGGTGAAAGCACAAAATGATGTTTTTATGGTAGTTCCTGATACAGAGAAGCTTAAGGGAAATTTACTAGATGACTTAGAAAATGGTAGCTTAACCCGTGGAGCTCTTCAAAGATGTGCAATAAATATTTTAAATATGCTTCTTCATTCTCCTGTTATGGAAAGACAGTTAGGACGAATTAGCAAAGAAGAAAAGGAAGCTTATGAATCTATAAAAGAAGAGGAAAAGGTTGATTTTGATTTAATTTATCATCAGGTGGATGGAGAAATTATTCTGTCAGGAGAAGAACTATGTACAGAAAAAGGAAACTCTGTTTTATATGGTCTTGAAATTTTAAAGCCTGGAGAATATAAGTTGTGCATGAAAGTAAAGGCAGATGCAGGAGAGGTAGCACAGATTCCAGTATCAATCTTTTTAAATGGAACATTATTAGGAACCATTACTATAAATGGCACCAATGAAGAGTGGATAGAAATAGAGCAGAATTTAGGTGTAATTTTCTCACCTCATAATTATATTCGCTTGTATTTTGCTCAAAGTGGAATGAAAATAGATGCCATAAAAATCATATGGACAAAACCATTGGATAAACCAGATTGGATGGAGTAACTGACCGTAGGTAAGGAAAAAATATTGGATAGTAGGTAAGGACACTATGGACTTTGAGATAACACAAAAATAAGTGTTATCTCTTTTTTCGTTTTCTATGGAAAGAGTGGAATAACTATGATAGAATAAATGAAAGAAAAATAGAACGAGTGTGGATAGTAAATATGAATTGTAAATGGAGGTAAGTTAGAAATGGGGACGAAAGGGTCAAAAAAGCACATACCATCATGGAAAGGTTGCATTATTTTTGGAATTATAAATATTGGTTGTGTATTGTTATGTACAAAGTTGGGTATTACATTAATTAGTACATCATTAATTTTCAGTTTAATCATTGGTTTAATCATTTCTATTGAAGGAATAATAGCGGATTGGAAAAAAGGACTAAAAACATCATCCTTTGGTTGTTGTATTGGTTTAGTTATCCAGTTATTAGCAATGAAGTTGTATGTATCTGATATTCTTATGTCATTATTGAATATATAGCTTTTTTTAGTTATAAAAAAAGGGTATAAAATAGTAAAATAATCCCTAGAAGTGTTAATCTTCTAGGGATTTTTTAATAGTAAAAAATCAACGTATGGGTGTCTATCTGTTTCTTTTCCTTGTAATACTCTTTTAATAGCCCAACACGAAATCCGTATTGCTCCACAGTATGTTTTAAATCTTCATCAGACAATAAAGTGTCAAAGGTAATGACACAGTGAAGTCCAGAATTCTCACCAGATACAACAGAATGTTTAAAAATATCATAGTTCTTAATTTCTTTTAATAGGCAATCCCTACGTTCCTTGTAGTACTTTTTCATTCGGTTAATATGTTTCTCAAAATATCCTTCTTTAATAAATCTTGCAAGTGTATATTGCTCAAAGGTAGATACGGTACAAGAGTAATACCAAGTAGCTTGGTGAAATTTATCTAAGAGTGCATTTGGAAGTACCATATAACTAATTCGTATGGTGGAGGCAAGGCTTTTACTAAAGGTATTCATATAAATCACCTTGTCAATGGCATCAATGCTATACATAGATGGAATTGGCTTTCCAGATAATCGAAATTCACTATCATAGTCATCTTCAATAATGTATCGGCTAGGGGAGTGAGATGCCCACTCTAATAAAGCATAGCGTTTTCCAATGCTAGTAACTACACCAGTTGGAAAATGGTGAGAAGGAGAAATATGTAAAATATCTACTTGTGTTTGTTTTAAATAGTCGATATCAATTCCATCATCTGTCATAGGAATTGCTTTACAAGTAATATTTTGTCCTTCGTAAATATGAGAGATTTTTTCATATCCAGGGTCTTCTACCCCAAAAGTATAATTGCCACCAAATAATGTATGAATTAAAAGGTATAAATACTCGGTTCCAGCACCAACTACCACTTGATTGGGTGATACATTCATATTTCGAAACTTTTTTAAATGTTCACAAATAGCAACACGAAGTTCATAAACTCCTTGAAATGATGGTTTAGTAAGAAGTTTTTCTTGATGATAGGATAATTCTTCTCGCATTAATTTTGCCCAGATAGAAAAGGGGAATAATTGATTTTCCGGTTCTTTTTCTTCCGGTTCATCATCATTTCTTGAAGGTTTGTTTTCACTTTTTTTATAATGAGTAACGGTGACTTCTTCAGCAAAATATCCTTTTTTAGCAATGGATTTTATATAGCCTTCAGAAAGTAGCTGTCCATACGCATTTTCAACAGTAATTACACTTACTCCAAGGTGAGCGGATAATGCTCTCTTAGAAGGAAGTTTCTCCCCTGTTTTAATCGTTCCTTGTTCAATATCTCGTTTTAAATAGTTATAAATTTGGATGTAATAAGGTTCTGATTTTGTGGAATCAAGGATGTAAGTAACCATAACACACTCCTATCTGATTATATTAATATTACAATATTTTAAAATATAAATAAGGTCATAAAAGTATTATAGTTAGGAAATATAGAGATGTCAAATGAATTAAAGAATAATAAAAGTATATGTTGAATAGAGTATGGAAGAAAAAATATTAAACGGTGAATTATAATTTGAAATACTTATAATAAAACATATAGATAAAAATTATTTGAAAAAAATAGTGGAATGAAATTTTAAAAGTGATAAAATGGAAATAGAAAAGTACTTGAACGATATAGGTATGAGGAGGAAAAGCAATGATTATAAAAGTAGATAAACAGCATATTAATAAGGCTTCTAAAGTTCATGCTATTTCATGGCAAGAGTCACATCGTAAATTTTGTAGTGAAGATTTTATTCTTTTACATACCCCAAAGCGTCAACAAGAATATATTCAAAAGAAAATAGACAAAGGATATGAATTTTATTTATTAATGAAAGAAATACCAGTTGGAGTGATTTCTATTTCCCCAGAAAGTGTTATAGAAGATTTATACATTTTACCAGAACATCAGAAAAAAGGATATGGTTCACAACTTCTTACCTTTGCCATAAGTAGATGTAAGGCTTGTCCAAGACTTTGGATTTTGGAAAATAATCAAAATGCCAAACGTTTATATAAAAAAATGGGATTTTGTGAAACAGGAAACGTAAATTGTTCTGGGAAGTTATCAGAGATAGAAATGGAATGGAGAAAACGTTTGTAGGAAGGGAAATATGTAGTAATATTTTCCTATTAGTCTCCGATACAAAGTGATATAATAATAGGAATAAAAGATAGTTGATACCTTATAATAGATTAGATTGTAAAGGAGAAAAGGCAAATGGAGTTCAAGAGAAATTCATTATTAGAAGTTTTAAAAGAAGAGAAAAAAAGAAAATATTCTGGTGGGATTTATCATAAAACACAAATTGATTTTACATTTAACTCAAATCATATGGAGGGTAGTTGTTTAACACATGAGCAGACAAGATATATTTTTGAAACCAATACAATAGGTGTAGAAAATCAAGCAGTTAATGTGGATGATATTATTGAAACATCAAACCATTTTCGATGCATTGACATAGTTATTGAGGAAGCCCATTTACCATTATCAGAACAATTTATAAAAAAGCTCCATTATATTTTGAAGTCAGGAACTAGTGATTCTAGAAATGAGTGGTTTGCAGTAGGGGATTATAAAAAAATGCCAAATGAAGTTGGTGGAATGCAAGCAGTAATGCCAGAAAATGTTGAGATAGCTATGAGAAAGTTGCTATTAGAATATAATCAAATAGAGGAAAAAACTTTTCAGGATATCTTAGAATTTCACGTTAATTTTGAGCGAATACATCCGTTTCAAGATGGAAATGGTAGGGTGGGAAGGCTAATTATGTTTAAGGAATGTTTAAGAAATCATATTGTGCCTTTTCTTATAGAAGATAATTTAAAAATGTTCTATTATCGTGGATTAAAAGAATGGGATAGAGAAAGAGGCTATTTAACAGATACTTGCCTTTCGGCACAAGATAGATATAAGGCTTATCTTGATTATTTTAGAATTTCCTATGAAGATTAGGATACATTAATGATTCAATAAATTAAGCAGAACTATAAATGTAGCAAAATATTATAATGTATATTAGGAGGAATGATAAATATGAAAAACAATAGATGTATTGCAAACGATGTAGAAGCAGTAATTACAAGTTATAATCAAAAAGATATGATTTTAGAGGCGGTATATTCTTTGTGCAATCAAACAATGTTGCCAGCAAACATTATTGTTGTAGATGATGGTTCTACCGATAGAGATTCTATTGAGATATTAGAACATCTTAAAGAAGATAAAAACATTCCTGTACCGATTACCGTGGTACATCAGTCAAATGGAGGAGTATCCAAAGCAAGAAATACAGGTATTAGCAAGACACAGTCCCCTATGGTGCTTATACTTGATGGAGATGATAAACTAGAGCCATCTTACATTGAGGAAGTTCGTCAGTTATTAGTAGAAAATTCTTCTATGGGAGAACTTGCTATGGAAGAACCTACTATGGTTGCTGCATCATCATGGATGCACACCTTTGGTGTTCTTGATTCTATTGTTTGTGCAAGTGGAGGGGATATTGTAAGTTTCCTTCCTAGAAATTGTTGTCCAGCTACTCACATGTTACGCCGTGAAATATGGGAAAAAAGTGGTGGTTATGATAACTCAATGCGACAAGGATTTGAAGATTGGGACTTCTTTTTAAGTATGTTAGAAACAAATTCAAACGCACATATTGGAATTGTTCCAAAGCCACTAATTTGTTATCGTACAGCACCTGCATCTGCCAATATAAAAAGTATGGAAAAGCGTTTAGAGTTAATGCGTTTTATTATGGAAAAGCATAAAAAATCGTATCAAGAAAATATGATAGATGTGATATTAGGGCTAGAGTCAATTTCTATGTCTAGGCTTTATGGTTGGGAAACGGAGATAGGGCATGCCCTATTAGAAAATCAAAGTATAAGTCAAATATCAAAAGACTTTGTAAAAAGTCCATCTTATGGAGATGGAGGAATGGCAGCGGCGGTAAGGATTGCTTCCCTAATTAAATAGATATACAAGTATAGGTAATAAGAATAAAAGACTTGTAAAAAAGGATTGATTCTATTAAATATATTTGTACTAATATGAAACAAGTATTTAAGAAGTATTTATAATTACTGAGATAGTAAAAATGACTAAGAAAATTTGATTTTGATAATAACAGAAAATTATTGTAGTAAAATATATAAAATATGTTTTTAAAAGTAACAAAGAGGTAAGAGATGAAATAACCAATAGGTATAGGAATCATATTTTAGTATAAAACAATATATTAAAGAAGTAGATAATTATAGATAGGGTTTCTTTTAAAAAGGAGTGAAATAGATATGCTTTATGACATATTATGTGAACAATTAAATCCAAGAAGTGGGAAAATCCAGCCATATGATGATAAGAGAGGTCCTATATTATTTGATATAAAATGGAAAGGAGATTTTCATTTTATTGTATCAGGTTGGTATCATCATAATGGTTGGTACTGTGTGCAAAGAAATAGTGAGGTAATCTCTGAGGAATACTATTTTAGAAAAATAGATAATACATTATTTAAAAGTATGCAAAAGATGATAGATGAGATTGAAAATGGAAAGTATAAGGGGAAAAAAACGTTGAGTGAAAAAATTAGAAAAGTAGTAGAAGATAGGAATCTTACTTCTTATATGAATAACACAAAGTGGAATGAGTTAATAAAAGCAATAAAAGAACAAATACCTAAGATTCCAATTCAATATAAAACACTTTTTGAAAATGATAATCCAACAATCTATTGGAATATACAGGGGGATGAACTTTTTGAACCAATGAACAAGGCTGCTATTGAATGGTTTCATATTTTATGTGAGATAAAAGAAATAAAATATAATGGTAGATTGGTAGAGCCAACAGTAATAATAGAAGATAAGAAAGAGGAAGTTTATAGTATTTTAAATCGGTATTCTATCTCATATGAATATGATGAAAAGGAAAATATTTGTATTATATATGGATATAAATAATATAACATTTTACATACCTATTCTTTCATATTATTAGGTATTTATTTCGTGTTCTTGCACAATGTATGGAATATTTTAGAAAAGCATATCTATAAAGAAATTTAGGTTACTTAGTAGTTCGACCAGTTGGTATATTTTCAATTAATATTAGAAAAGTTATCCCTAGATAAAGTATGAGATTTAGTAGCAGGAGTGTTATTAGTGATAGTATATAGTTATTCCAGATTTTCTTTTTTAGTTCAAAAAGAATGCCAATACTCAATAACTAGGAAAATAATATTTTTTGAAAAAGAAATCTTGATAGTAACTACAAAATTAGTATAATAATGTTAACAGAACCCACCACGCCTCTGATTTCCATGCGCAACCCGATGGGACTTT
The DNA here is from genome assembly GCA_904395845.1 of uncultured Lachnospiraceae bacterium. Classification (GTDB taxonomy): domain Bacteria; phylum Bacillota; class Clostridia; order Lachnospirales; family Lachnospiraceae; genus Fimimorpha. The sequence goes on along the minus strand of CAJFOH010000077.1, from coordinate 1,708 downwards.
TTATGTATGGGTATCCTAGATAAATTTTTCTCAAATCCATTAGGCTTTTTGCGGAGTGTTACGATAAGCACTCCGCTATTTTAATTGGTTTAATAAGCAATAAATACCACCGCTATGCAGGTGGGTTCTAGGTAGTCTTTAGATTCAGAAAAAACCTCCGTGTTATAATAAATAAAGGTTCGCCAACCAAATTTATAAAACACGGAGGTATCCAAAATGGATAATCATAGTTTATCACATACAAAGAGGAGATGTAAATATCATATTGTCGTAACCGAGGTCTATTTCTTGTGGTAAAAAAGCAGGTGTTGTGATATGATAAATAGTAAATTAGACGAAGTGTTGTTCAGGACTAAATTTTGATTTAACTATGAAAGGGCTGTAAAATGAAAATAGATAATAAGCAATGGAAATGGACGAGAGAACCTAAGAATTATACTATATCAGAAGATAAAATTGAAATAATTACAAATCCATATACTGATTTATGGCAACGTACCTACTATTATTTTAGAAATGATAATGCACCTGTTCTTCAAATAAATACTTCAGAAAAATTTTTTTCCTTTGTTGTAAAGACGGAATTCGATAGTAAAGTGCGTTTTGACCAGTGTGGTGTGGTAATGTATTTAGATAGTGAGAACTGGCTGAAGGGTTCTATTGAATATGAGAATGATGATTTTCAACATCTTGGTAGTGTAGTAACAAATAATGGCTATTCAGATTGGGCTACGACAGAGATAGATGCCAACATTAAGTCAATGTGGTATAGATTTAGTAGACGAGAAGATGACTATTGCATTGAGTGTTCTGAAGATGGTGTCAAGTATAATCAGATGAGAATCTGTCATATGCATAAGGCTACTGATGAGATTTGGTTTGGAATATATGCTTGTAGTCCAGAAGAATCTTCTTTTAAAGCTACATTTACAAATATGGAAATCACAGAATGTAAGTGGCTTGCACATGATGGGCAGGCTCCAGATGAAGATTAGAAAAGAGGTCAATGCTATTAAAAAAGTTTCCCTAAAAAACAAGGTTTCTATAGTATTTTAGAATAAGAAAAATGGTAGTTTTTTACACTGACTAATTGGGAAAGGAAAAATAAAGATGATAACTTTAATAAACACATTTTTCCCTATCATTTTAGGAGGGACAACTATACTAATAATATTAATGTTACCTTTTTACTTTATTCGAAAGAAAAGGAATCCTGATGATGAAAAAAATACAATTATAAGGTTGGTTGTTCTAGCTTTTTTGACTATGACGATTTTTGTACTTATATTCGGATCAGGTTTGATTATGATGTATTTTGATGATTTAAGAAGATAAAAAATCCCAGATTGTCCAATTGATGAATAAGTGAAGAAAATTGTAATTTTTACGATATTTCATATGTTGTTTTTTGGCAGCAGTTGATGAGTTTTGGTAGTAATAACCTTTTATTTCTATTACGATTTTAATACTACACACGGCATTGATTTGCCTAGTTTTGCACTATTTTGTAAAAAGTGTAGTTCACGCAACGAAAAATCATGCTCTTGTAGATAGAAGAAAAACACCCTAAACACCACATTACAGGTCATTTTGAGATAGGAGAAAATTATGTTTAGAGTATTATTCATCTGCCACGGCAACATCAGTCGGTCATTTTTTGCGGACAGTTCATACATGCTATCCTTTTCTTTTCTCTGCTCCTGCGTTT
>CAJFOH010000076.1 GCA_904395845.1 uncultured Lachnospiraceae bacterium | reverse complement strand
GTAGACGTTGTTATTCGCCCTGAGGATGTAGAATTAAAATCAGAAGATGCTCATGCATTAAAAGGGGTTGTTACTCACCTTATTTTTAAAGGGGTTCACTATGAAATGGAAGTAGAAGCTGGTGGATTTGAGTGGTTGGTCCATAGCACACAAATGGTTCCAATTGGAACAAAAGTAAGTATTTATGTTGACCCATTTAACATTCAAATTATGAATAAGCCAGAATCTGAAGATGAGGAGGCAGTTGGAATTGATGAATAAGAAAAAATGGTTATCTACTCCTTATCTTGTTTGGATGATTGCTTTTACTATCATTCCACTTCTTTTGATTGGATATTATGGATTTACTGGGAGAGATGGCTCCTTTACAATAGAAAATATTACAGCTATTTTTTCTCCTGCTCATAGCAAAGCATTGTTAAAATCACTTTATTTATCTTTGCTTTGTACGATTGTATGTTTGATTTTAGCATACCCAGTTGCCCTTATTCTAAAAAATAAAAATGTGGGACAAGGTGGCTTTGTAATTATGATTTTCATTCTACCTATGTGGATGAATTTTCTATTACGAACCTATGCATGGTTAAATTTGTTAGATGATGGTGGAATTATAGAACGTTTTTGTGAATCTATTGGGATTTCTTATACATCTATCATTGGTACAGATATCGCCATTATACTTGGTATGGTATATAATTTTCTTCCATTTATGATTTTACCACTGTTTAATGTACTAACAAAAATGGACCAACATGTAATTAATGCTGCCAGTGATTTAGGTGCTAATGCATTTCAAACATTTACAAAAGTTGTGTTACCTCTTAGCTTACCTGGAATTGTAAGCGGTGTTACTATGGTATTTGTACCATCTCTTACTACTTTTGTTATCTCCGATTTATTAGGAGCTAGAAAGGTTATGCTTATTGGTAATATTATTGAACAAGAATTTTCCATTGCTGATAATAGACATTTGGGCTCTGGTCTTTCTCTTGTATTAATGATTTTTATTCTTGCTAGTATGGCACTTATTCATCGTTATGATAAAAATGGAGAAGGGAGTAGTTTATAATGAAGCTAAAACGTTTTTTTTCTCAAATATACTTAACATTAATTTTTATCTTTTTATATGCTCCTATCGCTGTTCTTATCGTTTTTTCCTTTAATAGCGAAAAGGGAAGTCGATTTAACCATTTTTCTCTACGATGGTATCAGGAGCTATTTCAAAGCGAAATGATTTTGGATGCCCTTTGGAATACCTTATTTATTGCAGTAACTTCTGCTTTTTTTGCTACTATCATCGGGCTAATTTCTTGTCTTGGAATTTCTGCGTTAAAAGGAAAACCAAAAGCTGTATATATGTCCCTTAATAACATTCCAATGTTAAATTCTGAACTTGTAACTGGGCTTTCCCTTATGCTTGTATTTGCAGCTTTTGGATTAACTGCTGGCTATCCAACGATTTTGATTGCCCATATTACATTTAACATTCCTTATGTAATTTTAAGTATTATGCCAAGGCTTCTTCAAACCAATAAAAGTACTTATGAGGCTGCTATTGACTTAGGTGCAAGTCCTATGTATGCATTTTATAAAATCTTGTTGCCTGAATTAATGCCTGGAATTTTCTCTGGATTTTTACTTGCATTTACCATGTCACTAGATGATTTTATTATTACTTACTTTACACGTGGAGCTGGTATTAATACATTATCTACATTGATTTATAGTGAAGTTCGTAAAGGAATTAAACCAACGATTAATGCCTTATCCACTATCATGTTTGTTTCTGTACTTCTTCTACTATTTTTTGTCAATCGTCCAAAAAAAGATAGTACAAAACAATGATAATTATATTGTAGCTTTTGTTACAGAAAGGAGTTTATCTTGAAAAAACAATCGTTTATTGTAGGCATTGTCCTCTCTCTTTCTCTTATGCTCACAGGGTGCATTGATAAATCAAACTCTGAAGGAACATCAAACAATGTAGTAAAGGTCTACAACTGGGGAGATTATATTGACGAAGATGTCATCGCTCAATTTGAGGAAGAAACTGGTATTACTGTTATTTATGATACCTTTTCTACCAATGAGGAGTTGTATGCAAAAATTTCATCTGATCCAAGTCTTTATGATGTTATTTGTCCTTCTGACTATATGATTGAAAAAATGATTCAAAACAATTTGTTAGCAAAAATAAATTGGGACAATGTACCAAATGTAAAAAATATTGACCCTTTGATGATGAAGCGTGTTTCTGACTTTGATTCAAATAATCAATATACGTTGCCATATACCTTTGGTACAGTTGGGATTTTATACAATACCACTATGGTTGATGAAGATATTACTAGCTGGGACGTGCTATGGGATGAAACTTATAAAAACAACATTATTATGCAAGATTCTGTTCGTGATGCTTTTGCAGTAGCTTTAAAAAAATTAGGCTATTCTCTAAATTCAACCAATGAACATGAACTAGAAGAAGCAAAAGATTTACTTCGTAGTCAATACCCACTTGTAAAAGCTTATGCCATTGATGAAGTTCGTGACAAAATGATTAACGGTGCTGCTGCCCTTGGTGTAATTTACTCTGGAGAATATTTATATTGTACCGAGGAAAATCCTGACTTAGCATATGTAGTACCAGAAGAAGGATCTAATCTATGGATTGATGGCTGGGTTATCACTTCTGGAAGTAAGAATAAGGAAAATGCGGAAAAATGGTTAAACTTTTTAGCACGTCCTGATATTGCTCTTAAAAACTTTGAATATATTACCTATGCCACTCCAAATAAGGCGGCACAGGAAATGGTAGATGAAGAATACTTAGAAAATCCTGCTGTCTTTCCTGATGAAGAAACCATTAATCGTTGTGAAGTTTTCCATTATCTTGGACAAGAAATGGAGGATTTGTACTATGAAATGTGGAAACTTGTAAAGTAATATTGTAATTATTTTAATATTATAAAAAGTAAGAAGCTCTGGAAACAAATAGTTCCAGAGCTTTTTTTGTATAATATTTTTATAAATAACATTTCACTATGCGACTTTACATTTATTTTACCTAACTTTTACATTCTTTTACATTTCATTTTTGTTACCATCTCATACCATTAACCCACATTTTTTTATTTGTTTATTTTATTTTTATATATTTTTCACATTTTTTTCTACATATTTCTATGCATTTCTCCAATATACGAATTGATATATTAGTGCTAATATATCAGTACTGGTATATTAGTTTGTGCACAAATCTAAACCAAATTTTGGAGGTATCTGAAATATGACTATTAATATTATCATTGGTATCATTATGATACTTTCATTCTTAGGTTTGGCCTGGTACTGTGTCAAAGGCTACAACTTAATGATTGGTTTCTTTATTATGGCAGGATTTTGGACTATTTTAGCATTAGTAGGAAATGCTATCTCTCCTGTTGATTCTATGCAAGGAAAGGACATCATTGATGTATTAACTTATGTTTATGCAGATGGTCCTGCTGGATATGCAAAATCTATCCTTGTAAACGTATTCTTTGGTGCGTTCTTTGGACGTATCTTAATTGAAACTGGTATTGCTGCCACATTAATTCGTAAGGTAGTTGAATTAGGTGGAGATAAGCCTAGAATTACAATGTCATTACTTTGCATCGTAACTGCAGTTATCTTTATGTCTATGACTGGAATTGGTCCAGTTATTTCTATCGCAGTTATTGTATTACCTATTATGCTTTCTTTAGGAATTCCTTCTCCTATTGCTTTATTTAGCTTTATGGGTTCTATTATGGCTGGTATTTTTGGAAACATTGTAAACTTCAAACAATATCAAGCAATTTATGAAGGATTTAACTCTGCTGCTGCATCTTATACATATAGTGACTGGTTCCAAACAGGACTAATTGGTATGGTAGTATCTTTAGTTGTTGTTTTAACTGTTTCAAATGTTATGATGAACAAAAAAGCAGCTCATGCTTGGGCAGCTACTACTACTAACAACAACGAAAATGCTCCAGCAATTTCTTGGATTTCTGTTATTTTACCAGTAGTTGGTGTAGTTGCATTTGACCTTCCTATTATTTTAGGATTTATTTTATCTGGTATTTATGCTGTTATTACAACAGGAAAATTCAAAGGAACATATGCTGATATTTGCCGTTTCTTTGCAAAATTATTTACAGATGGTGCAATTGATGTTGCTCCAATGATTGGTTTCTTATTAACACTTGCTATGTTTAATAATGCTGCTACATTTGCAGCTCCTTACTTTACAGCAATTTTAGGTAACTTTGTACCTCACTCTGCATTAATTTTATGTATTGTATTTGCTGTATTAACTCCACTTGGATTCTTCCGTGGTCCTATGAACCTTGTAGGATGTGGTACTGCTATTCTTGCAGTAGTTATCTCTACACTTCCAAACGCACCAGTAGAATTCTTATATCCATTATTTGCAATTACTACTGTTTGTCCTCAACACTTAGACATTACTCAATCTTGGGTTGCATGGGGACTTGGATATACAAAGGTATCTTCTAAGGATTACATGAAGATGTCTATCCCAACTGGTTGGGTAATTGGTGTTATCTTATGTGCAATCGTATATTTATTATACGGTGGTTTAATGTAATTTTACCTTTCTTATATGGATTGTAAAAAATAGCATTAAAATTTCCTTTTTTACTATAATTTATTTTTATACTTTATTTTTATATTTGTACTCTTAAAGCTGGCTCTTATGCCAGCTTTAACGTAAATTTGACATTAGGAGGTAGACAGATGAGTCGTTCTGTAAGAATGGGTATTGACGTAGGTGGTACTCATACAAAAGCGGTAGCCATTGATAATGCTACCCATCAAATTATTGGTAAATCTTCTGTAAAAACAACTCATGATGACCCAAGAGGAGTTGCTGCTGGAGTTGTTCAATCATTTCAAAATTGCTTAAAAGAAAATAATATTAGCCCTGATGATGTTGTATTCGTAGCTCACTCTACAACACAAGCAACTAATGCTTTAATTGAAGGTGACGTTGCTAACGTTGGTGTTATTGGTATGGCAAAAGGTGGATTTGAAGGTTTCCTAGCAAAGCGTCAAACTCGTCTTAATGACATTGATTTAGGAAATGAAAAGAAAATTCATATTATTAATGAATTTTTAAAAGTGAAAAACCTTTCTGAACAAACCGTAGAAAAAACCATTAATACAATGAAAGAAAATGGTGCACAAGTATTTGTATCTTCTATGGCATTTGGTGTTGACGATGGTGGCCCAGAACAATTAGTTTATGATGTGGCTTCTAAAAAAGGTATTCCAACAACAATGGCATCTGATATTACAAAGCTATATGGTCTTACTCGCCGTACAAGAACAGCTGCCATTAACGCATCCATTCTTCCAAAAATGTTAGACACTGCTACTTCTACAGAAACTTCTGTTCGTGAAGCAGGTGTAAACGTTCCTCTTATGATTATGAGAGGTGACGGTGGAGTTATGGAAATTACTGAAATGAAAAAACGTCCAGTTCTTACTATGTTATCTGGACCTGCTGCTTCTGTTATGGGTTCTTTAATGTACCTTCGTGCATCTAATGGTGTATATTTTGAAGTAGGTGGTACAACAACTAATATTGGTGTTATTAAAAATGGTCGTCCAGCTATCGACTACTCTATCGTAGGTGGACACTCTACTTACATTTCTTCCCTTGACGTACGTGTTCTTGGGGTTGCAGGTGGATCTATGGTTCGTGCCAATAAACACGGAATTGTTGACGTTGGACCTCGTTCTGCCCATATTGCTGGTCTTGACTATGCTGTATTTACAGATACAGATAAAATTCGTGGACCAAAGGTAGAGTTTTTCTCTCCAAAGCCAGGAGATCCAGAAGACTATGTTCGTGTTCGTTTAGAAGACGGTTCTGCAGTTACTATTACAAACTCTTGTGCTGCAAACGTTCTTGGTCTTATTAAGCCAGAACACTTCTCTTATGGAAATGTTGAGTCTGCTAGAAAGGCAATGCAAGCACTTGCTGATTATTGTTCTACAACAGTAGAAGATATTGCAACTCAAATTATGGAAAAAGCATATGCAAAGATTGAACCAGTTATCCTAGCATTAGCAGAAAAATATAAATTAGAAAAAGACCAAATTTCACTTGTAGGTGTAGGTGGTGGTGCATCTTCTCTTATTATCTACTTTAGTGAAAAAATGGGAGTAAAATACTCTATTCCTGAAAATGCCGAAGTTATTTCTTCTATTGGTGTTGCTCTTTCTATGGTTCGTGACGTTGTAGAACGTATTATTCCATCACCATCAAAAGAAGATATTCGTGCATTAAAGCAAGAAGCATTAAATAAAGCTATTGAATCTGGTGCTACTGCTGACTCTGTGGAAATTCATATTGAAATCGACCCACAAACATCAAAAGTAACAGCCATTGCTACTGGATCAACAGAAGTAAAAGCTACTGACTTACTAAAAGAATGTAGCGAACAAGAAGCATTAGAATTAGCTGCAGAAGATATGCGCTTACCAGTAAGTCAAATTAAGTTAATGGCTAAAACAAAATACTTCTTTGTATTTGGTGAAAAGACTTCTGATGGAAGTGCTGGACCTATCCGTATTGTTGATAAGAAAGGATTTATTAAGGTTCAACGTGCTCGTGGTATGTGTATCAAAACAACTGCTGGTAACTACTTAGATGCTATGAAGCAATTATGGGATGAAATGGCAGTATATCAAACAGAACTTATTGCAAGACCTGACTATTACTTATGTTTAGGTGCTAGAGTAATGGACTTCTCTGCTACTGATTTTGAACAATTAGAACTTTTAACTGACTTAGAAGTTTCTTCTATGGAACCAGACCAAGAAGTATTAATTGTTGCTGCAAATATTAAACAAAGCTAATGGTATGAGTCTTACATTACAAGAAATGGTAGTTCAACTATCGAAAATTTCACCTATTAGCTGGGGTATGTATGCATTCTCAAGAGATCCATTAAAAAATAAAATTGATGATGCTACAAAAAAAGAAATGATTGAAAAAGCCATTGATTGTGGAATCAAAAAAGCCCAATGGGTAATAGAAACATATAAAACCAATAATCCCATTGAAATTGCCAATCAACTTGGTTTGCAAGTAAACTCGGTTTGCAAAGGGCAAGTAGCAGACCGAGTGCTATTTGCTCTTTTTACCCCACCAAATACAATTGATATTATGGAAGAACCTATTGAAAAAGCGGTATCTTCCCTTGAAACAATGAACATTATATCCAAGGAAACCATATATAATTTAATTCTCGGACATGAAATTTTCCACTTTTTAGAGGAGGAAGATGAATCCATTTATACTCGTAATGAGAAAATTGTTCTTTGGAATTTTTTCGGTATTAAAAATCGTTCTACCATTCGAGCATTATCCGAGATTGCTGGTATGTATTTTTCTCTTACTTTAACCTCTTTTGTGTGTTCTCCATTTGCACTAGATGTCATTTTATATTATAATTATAATACAAAAGAATCAATTAAGATTTATAATGACATTTTGCAATTCAGTTAGGAGGGACCATTATGAGCGATGTCATTTCTGCACAAGAGGAGAACCTGTATGATATTTTAAAAAATAACATACTGGATTTAAAATTAAAGCCGGGAATGATTTTAAGTATTAAAAATATATGCGAAACCTATAATATTGGACGTACACCAGCACGAGATGTATTGTTACAACTATCGAAAGATGGGTTAATTACATTCTTGCCACAGCGAGGAACTATGATTTCTCTTATTCAATTAGAAACTGCTAAAAACCAGCGTTTTTTATGGGAATGTGTAGAAAAAGTTGTTCTTATGGAGTCTATGGCACAGCGTAATATTAACGTAATTACTGAACTAGAATTATCCATTCAACGATTAGAAGAATTATACCGTTCAGACCAATTAGACAATAGAGAATTTTTAAAAGAAGATAGAAATTTTCACTTTATTTTTTATAAAGCAGCAAATCGAGAATATTGTTACCATATGTTAGAGGAGAGAACTCTTGATTACTATCGTGTTCAACTACTAGCATTATCTGATAAGTCAATGCAAAAAAAGATATTAGAACAACATAAGGAGATACTTGATGCATTTACAAGCTCCGATTCTACTGGACTTACTATTGCATTTACTCGTCACATTCATCAAATAATATCCAATGATATTGTAAAACAATACATTGAATTGTTTGATACATCTTCTCATTTTGAAACTAAAAAACCTTCTATCTTAGATATGGATTTTCTTGCCGAAGCTAAACTTCATTATCATTTATAACATATAATAATTAAATTTTAGTCCTTATTTATAGGCATTTGCCTATATGACAAACGGATTACCTATTCTTAGGAATCATTTATAATTACTTTTATTCTTAATGAATCCCCTTCACCTGATTCATTAAGAATTGTCTTCCAAATGTTTTATATAGAAAAAATGAGCCATTGTAGTCAAATCTATTTTTCTCTACAATCGCTCATTTTTATTATTCTTTTATTACAAGTATTATACACTTATTTTTCTCATTACATTTGATCATACGTTTTACATTCTATCTATGTTACTATTTCTTAGTTACTTTTTAGTACTCTCATTACTCCTGCCTTTTCTAATGCCTGAACAATAAAATATAACAAAAAGCTATTGATTGGCCACTGAATCACATTTTTTAATACTCTCATTGGTAATATTGCAAAAAATGCTTTTCCATAATAAATATCTAGCCATAATGTGCCTAAAAATATGTTACAAACAAGCATTACTACAAATTGTGCCAATAAAATTCGAGGCAATGTCATTTTTCTCTTATAAAAAAACATACCATAAAGAACACCACCTAATATTGCAGATAATGTAAAACCTGGTAAATATCCTCCACTAGGCTTAATAAGAAATCCTAAAATATCCATTGCACCACCAAAAATTCCACCTACGATTGGTCCAAACAAATAATATGCAATTTGATTTGGAATACTAGAAAATGTAATTCGTATAAATGGTCCAATGTCAATTCGATACGATGCAATTACAAGGGAAATTGCACCTAACATTGCCAGTGCTGTAATTGCTTTTACTTTGTTTAATTCTTTGTAAGAATCCTTGCACAAAGTCACTAATTTTTCCATAAAATTACCTCCTTTGCAGACCCTTACTACAATGGAGATAATAGCTTGTCCAATTGCAGCGGGATGCGATCTATGTACCGCAAGAAAATATCTTTTCGTCTAACTATCAACTCCCTGTATAGCTAGCACTTAACGCACATACATCTACTCTGCTTTCTTTTCTATTTTTATTTTCATAAGCCATTTGCTTACTTATGTTCTATTGTAACATAAATCTTATATAAAGTCCATCACAAAAAATCTTGTATCTTTTTCATATAGCGAAACAATTCGCTTTTTATTTTCATTATATGAAACTTATAATTGATTATTTTCTATCTTTTATTTCTATGTATATTTTGTATATTTTTTTCTGTAATTTTCATTGTTTTTTTCACTTTTTTATAATATAATACTTTTGGGCGTATGAAACTTTTATTTTAAGGAGGATTTTATTATGGATATGAAGAACTTTTCTTTAGAAGGTAAGATTGCTTTAGTAACAGGGGCATCTTATGGAATTGGTTTTTCAATTGCTAGTAGCTATGCACAAGCAGGTGCAACCATTTGTTTTAACGATATTAACGAGGAGTTAGTAAATAAAGGTATTAAAGCTTATGAAGAAATGGGTATTAAGGCTCATGGGTATGTATGTGATGTAACCAATGAAGAACAAGTAAATGAAATGATTTCTAAAATTGAAGCTGAAGTTGGCGTTATTGATATTTTAGTAAATAATGCAGGTATTATTAAACGTATTCCTATGCATGAAATGACAGCAGAACAATTCCGTCAAGTAATTGATATTGATTTGAATGGACCATTTATTATGGCAAAAGCTGTTATTCCAAGTATGATGAAAAAAGGTCATGGAAAGATTATTAATATTTGCTCTATGATGTCTGAATTAGGACGTGAAACAGTATCTGCTTATGCTGCTGCTAAAGGTGGTCTTAAAATGTTAACAAAGAACATTGCTTCTGAATATGGTGAATTTAACATTCAATGTAATGGTATCGGACCAGGATATATTGCTACTCCTCAAACTGCACCACTTCGTGAAGTTCAACCAGATGGTTCTAGACATCCATTTGACCAATTTATCATTGCAAAAACTCCTGCTGCTCGTTGGGGAACACCAGAAGATTTAGCAGGTCCAGCAGTATTTTTAGCTTCTGATGCTTCTAACTTCGTAAATGGACATATTCTTTATGTAGACGGCGGTATCTTAGCTTATATTGGAAAACAACCAAAATAATACATAACAAACTATAAAAATAAAAAGTTAGTGGGATAACAATTCTAATGTATCCTACTAACTTTTTATTTTTACTGAGCATTATCAAACCACTCTTTTGGATTTTCATTGCAATAATGTGGCATAAATTCTGTTATGGCATATTCTTGAATACCTCCTTTATAAAATGGTTCATTGTGTAAATACTGTTCTACTTCTTCTAGTGATTCTGCTTTCATAAGAAATAAACCACCACTCATATCTCCCTTTAATCCAGACATTAATATTTGCCCAGCATCCATAACCTTTTGTGTATAGGCGATATGCTCTTTCATTATTGTGTCTGTCATCTCATCGCTATTTTTTAACATTCCTTGAATTACAAAATACTTCATTTTTCTTCTCCTTCTTTATTACTGTCTTGTTTTCTTTTCCCTTATCATACAGCACCTATTCTTTTTCTTCCATATATAATAGTAAAATATAAAAATTCCTTTTAAAAAAACTATAGTTTATCATAACTATAATATAAAAAAAGATGACTAACATACAGCCATCTTTTTTCTTCCTCTATTAACTATTCCAATCTACACTATATTCCTTACTTGTTTTAAAACTTAATATTGAACCATCTTCATCAAAAGTTATTACGATAGAATAATTTTTTGAAGGACAACTAATTCCATTTTCTATATCTGTAGATCTCTTAACAATTTCCTTTGCCTTTTCTAGTGTTAAATCGGATAACTTAACACCTTCTAATTCCACACGATCTGCAATTGATGCTAAATCATAATCTTCATCAAATTCTACTTTTGCAATGATAGCATCTTCTAAAACACAATCCTTTTCTGTTGCAATATCAATCCAACCACGTGATTCTTCATTTTCATCATAGAAAAATACAGTTGGATAATACATATCTTTTTCTAACTGTTGACCTTCTTCTGCATCTAGAATAAAGTTTGTGCCATAGAATTCGCCTACTGTTGTTTTTCCAACAACAATATCTACTCCATCAATGGTAATCGTATAGGCTTTATCTGGAGGTGCTAAAAGGCTACTACATCCAGTAATTAATGTACTACAAATAAGTACAAGTAAGCTACAAAGTGCTACTATCTTTTTCATTTTAAACTCTCCCGCTTCTTAAATTTACTTATATCACATTTATATATAATAAAATGTGTTTCTATTCTAAATAGTTTTATTCAATCACAAGGTCTGGTTGACATACTTTCATCAAATGAACTGCTTCAGATAAATCATCATCATTGGCAAAAACCAAACGATAGTTATTTCCTTTACGCTTATTCCCTTGTGGCTTCATTTGAATTTCCATTGCTGTACCAATACCTTCTTTATGATTATTAACTTTCATAAAAATTCCTTCTGTACTTACTTTCTCAATATTAGAAAGTTTAACAAAATATGTAGCAGAAAAACTAAGGTACACCATATATTCTTTGCTAATCATAAACATACGGTCAAATGGGTCTGTCTTCCAGTAAGAATAAAACTTTGTTGCATCTTCTGACTTCATTCCACGAACAAAATCAAGTTCTTCTTGCTCTGTTGTGAAGCATCTCTTTGCGCCTTTTGTATATACCTTAACAATATGCTTTTGTGTCATACGACTTTTGTCCCATACATAAATAAGAGCATATAAAATGGCTGCACCAACACCTACTGGTAAATGCATTGTCATAACTGTTTTTGGTGGTGCACCTGCAATTGTTCCTAATGCAATAAAACCTACGATACAAACAATGATACCAATTATAATCTTCTTATTGGTTCTTTTTCTATGTTTTTCTAACATTTCCTCATGTAAGGAAGCATCATGTTGAATCCACTCTTGTAACTGCATTGTCATACTCATTTCCCTCCCTTCTTATATTTTCTCAAATATAGTTTATTATAAACTTTTGACAGTTTTTTGTTAATAATTGGAAGTATTAAAAAACTTTTTTCGTATATTTTCTATATTATCTCTTTTTCCTTTCATTTTTAGTTTTGCCTTTTATAGAAAAAAAGAAACTCTAAAATAGAGTTTCTCTTTTTATCTATTCACTATAAACTAACTGATTTTCTTTTATATCTTCTAAAACTTCCTCTAAATATTTCTTCGCCACATACTTTGCCATTGGAAGATTCATATCCAAATAGTTTCCACAATCTCTTGCAGACGCTCCTGGAACATCACCTTCAAATGTTGCAATAAAAGAGAACATTTCTTTTAATAGTGGAAGAATATCTTTTGATTCATAATCTCCTGCTAATATTAAATAAAAGCCAGTACGACAACCCATTGGTCCAAAATAAATCGTTTTTTCTTTATAATCCTTATGATTACGCAAAAAAGTTGCTGCCAAATGCTCAATGGTATGAATTTCCGCCGTATTGATTACTGGTTCCATATTTGGTCTTGTAACTCGTAAATCAAAGGTTGTAACTGTATGCTCTCCTACCTTATCTTTTCTTGATACATAAACGCCTGGTAATAGCACTAAGTGATTCACTGTAAAACTTGCTATTTTTTCCATATCTCTCTACTCCTTATCGTATTCTATCTGGGAAACCTACTTTACGTTGAACTTTTCTTAACGTCTTTGTAGCAAAATAATTTGCCTTTTCCCCATTTGCCTTAATAATACCGTCAATGTAATCTTTATTTTTTAGTAAATCTGCTTGCTTTTCTTGAATTGGTTTTAAAATAGAAGCTACTGTTTCCCCAACTGCCATTTTAAAATCTCCATATCCTTTTCCTTCAAATTCTTTTACCACTTCTTCAGGTGTCTTTTTCGTACAAACAGAATAAATGTTAATTAGGTTTTTAATTCCTGGTTGTTCATCACTATAACGAATACAAGCTTCTGAATCAGTTACTGCTCTTTTGAATTTACGAATGACAGTATCTGGACTATCAGTTAAGTAAATACTTGCATTTTCATTTTCATCGGATTTAGACATTTTCTTTGATGGGTCTTGTAAACTTTGAATTTTTGCTCCAACTTTTCCTACATAGGCTTGTGGCATTGTAAAGACTTCACCATAAATGTTATTAAATCGCTCTGCAATATTTCTTGCAAGCTCTAAATGTTGCATTTGGTCAATTCCAACTGGTACTACATCTGTTTGGAATAATAAAATGTCAGATGCCATAAGAACTGGATAAGTAAATAGCCCTGCATTAATATTATCAGCATGCTTTGCTGACTTATCTTTAAATTGAGTCATACGATTTAATTCACCCATATAAGTGAAACAATTTAAAATCCATGCAAGTTCTGCATGAGCAGATACATGGGATTGATAGTAAATACAGTTTTTCTCTGGGTCTAATCCTGCTGCAATATAAAGAGTGAGTAACTCTCTAGAACGCTTTCTTAATGTAGCTGGGTCTTGACGAACGGTAATGGAATGCATATCTACAACAGAATAAAAACATTCGTATTCATCTGCTAATGTAACCCAGTTATTTAATGCCCCTAAATAATTTCCTAATGTTAGTGTCCCAGTTGCCTGCATACCACTAAATAATGATTTTCTTCCATTTAACATAATGATTCCTCCTTTTTTCCACTTATGGATTGCCTATTGTTCTACAAAATTGCTATGCGATGACGCTATGCAATGATTCCTACATCATTGTAATAATAGATATTGATACATATATAAACGTATCAGTAGAAACATATAAACGAAAAAATCCCTGACAATACTGTCAGGGACGTGTAGACGTGGTGCCACCCTAGTTTATTTTCCCATACTAAATCAATACTAATTCACATACTATAAGATAAAAATTATATTCTACCATAATCCCTATCCATGTATCTATTAATACAGAAAAACCTTTTCTTCTGTAACGTAGAAGTTACGAATCGGCTACTACTATTTCACCTCATACCTCACAAATCCATTCCAAATAGCATTTCTATCGACTTCCACCATTATCGACTCTCTGTAAGAACTAGACTATTTGTACTACTTTTGCTCATCGGCTATTTCTATTACAGTTTTATATTAATTGAAACTATATCACTATTAGAAAAGAAAGTCAATACATTAGAAATATACAAAAAATCCAATCAGCGATAATACAAGAAATATTAGTGCCGTAAATAAAATTTGTTTTTCCTTTTTAGAGGTAGAATTACCAAATATAAGAGGAAGTAAAGCAAGAACCAAAACAAAATATCTTCCTTGTACCCCTAGCACTTGATTTGCTCCTACTGGGGTCCAATTTAGAAACTGTATTGCAAAAATTGTCAAATAAATACCTACTGCTACAATACCAACACCCATTCGCATAGTAGCTGTTATCTTACTCTCTTTTTGACTATTTACTAAAAATCCACCCATAACAAATATATAACAGACTGGTAAGATAGGTAACGTATAGGTAAGCCAACCAAATGTAAAACATTCTCTCATAAGTGTATCCAAATATGTTAGTGATGAGAAGAAAAGAACTTTTATGGAATACACAACATTAGAAAGAGCAAATTTTAATTGCCCAATGGTATCCACTCCATTGGTGACTAAATATTCCTCATGGACAAAGTCTGGAATGTGCATACTATATAATAACCATGCAAGTGCTACCATACCACAAATACCTACTGATATTATTTTTACTATGACAACATTTCCATCAAAATATTGTTTTTTATCTTGTTGTACCCTATCTCCTTCATTTTTCCTTATCTCCTTTGAAAATGCTTTTTGGGGAAGGAATAAAAGTAATCCAATCAATAAAGCATATGGCAATTTTACTACTGCCATGAATGAGCATAAAAGAAGATAATTGCCAACTTGTCTAAAACCAATGGTTCCTTCTTCCTTATAACATAATCGTATAAAATATCCAATAGTGACTAAGCCTAATCCTGTTACCGTAGCCTCAGGATTGTAAGATGCACCTAAATACACAGACATGGGAAACATTCCCATAGCACTTAAAAATCCTTTATATGCTGGTGCTATCTTCACTGCATATCGAATAAAGAGAGCATAGCAAATAAGGTTACAAATACGTCCAAGCAAAAATACAATCCCTGCATTCACTCCTAAAACATCTCCTATTGCTATCCCAATCGCTTGAGGAATGTAAGATAAGAATGGAAATGATTTTGCACCATTTACCATAATGGTATCTTCTTTCTCCACATGAAAGGGCTGGTCAAACAACTGAGAAATATACAGATTTTCTCCGTTATCTACTCCTTGTGTATAAATGGACTGAATACCATTAATTCTAGCAGTCCGATTTGTATCAATAAAAAGATGCCCCTCCACCAAATGTATGGCTCTTGCTCCATGAACATTTTCATCTGGACTACCATATACTGGTGCAAAATATGCAAATAGTAAACCAAACAATAGAATTATAATGCAAGTATAATTATGAATTCCCAAATTAGATATCCAATTAAACTTTGTAATCTCTGTCTTTCTTTTTTTTTCATATATATCAAATGGTAATAAAAAAATCCCTACTACCAGAAATCCAATTAATGTAATCAATACCTTCTTTGATACAAATACTCCCAACCCTAGTTGATATAATATAATCAAACATACTGCTATAAGAAAATAGTATTTTCTTTCTTTTAATCGTTCCCATAAATATGTAGTTACTTCTTTTTTCTGTTCCATTTTTTTTCGTTACCCTTTCATTCCATAATAAATCCATGCTAGAACTAGTAAATGTACTGGATAAAAACTATAAAATCCATACTGAATCCATTTGTTTTTCATTCCTTCTTTTCCATTATACAGCCAAATAAAAATACCTGCTATGGCAGCAAAACTTTGAGTTCCTCCTGCCACTACCTGATACACAATTGTCCATATAGCAAGATTTTCTTTTCTCTTATACCCAAAATAACAAAGTAGAATATACAACATACCAAACATTCCATAATCACATCGCAAACCTTCACTGACAATTCCTAAGAAAAGAAAGATAACAACTCCTATATATTTCTTTCCTTTTTTCTCCCATTCCATTACTTGATGTATTCCAAGTAGACCTAGTAAAAGAGTAAAATACACATTTTGATAAGAAATATCAAATAACTTTCCTTGCAATGCAAAATCAAACGGAACTTCTGAAATTAAGGCAAATAGGAAAAGCCTTGTGGCATATCGCTTCCAATTTGATGTATGTACTGCACCTTGAACAATAAGAAATGCAAAAATAGGAAATGCTATCCTTCCTATTACTCGAAAAAGTTGATACTCTTGATCCCAAAGTTCTATGGTTACATGTTGAAAGAATAAATAACCCATATGGTCAATAAGCATGGATATAATAGCAATTAACTTTAATTGAAACGATGTCATACAATCCCCTCTCTATTACACATTTACTTTTTGTATTTTTTTATAGAAAAACTCAGGGATTTTTTTAATCTCCTGAGTTTTTTTCATTATTCTTCTACACTGGCAGTATAAATTTGACGCTTCATCGCCATTTCATCACTTGCTAAGTATTCATCATAAGTTGTAATCTTATCAATAAATCCGTTTGGCAATAATTCAATAATACGGTTTGCTGTTGTTTGTACGATTTGGTGGTCTCTAGAGGAGAATAAAATAACCCCTGGGAACTTCATCATACCGTTATTTAACGCTGTAATAGATTCCATATCTAAGTGGTTGGTTGGTTCGTCAAAAATTAATACGTTAGAGCCTGAAATCATCATTTTAGATAACATACAACGAACCTTTTCTCCTCCTGATAATACACGAACTTTCTTTGCTCCGTCATCACCAGCAAATAACATTCTTCCAAGGAAACCACGAACATATGTGATATCCTTTACTGGAGAGTATTGTTGTAACCAGTCATAAATTACTAAATCAGAATCAAATTCCTTTGTATTATCCTTAGGGAAGTATGCTTGAGAGGTTGTAATTCCCCATTTATAAGAACCAGAATCTGGCTCCATTTCTCCTGCTAAAATTTGGAATAATGTAGTTTTTGCTAATTCGTTAGAACCAACAAAGGCAATCTTATCATCATGGTTTACTGTAAAGGAAATATTATCTAATACCTTTACTCCATCAATTGTTTTACTTAAATTTTCTACTGTTAATACATCATTTCCAATTTCACGTTCTGGACGGAAATCAATGTATGGATATTTTCTTGAAGAAGGACGAATTTCGTCTAATTCAATCTTTTCTAATGCTCTCTTTCTAGAAGTCGCTTGCTTAGATTTGGAAGCATTAGCAGAGAAACGTTGAATAAATTCTTGTAATTCTTTGATTTTCTCTTCTTTTTTACGGTTTGCTTCTTTCATTTGCTTAATCATTAACTGGCTAGATTCATACCAGAAGTCATAGTTTCCAGAATAAAGTTGAATCTTTGCATAGTCAATATCTGCAATATGTGTACATACTTTATTTAAAAAGTAACGGTCGTGGGATACAACAATAACTGTGTTTTCAAAGTTAATTAAAAATTCTTCTAACCAACCAATGGCAGCTAAATCTAAGTGGTTGGTAGGTTCGTCCATAAGTAAAATATCAGGATTACCAAATAAGGCTCTTGCAAGTAATACTTTTACCTTTTCTGAACCATCTAAGTCTTTCATCAATTTATAATGAAGCTCTGTATCAATTCCTAGCCCGTTTAAAAGGGTAGCTGCATCAGATTCTGCTTCCCAACCATTCATAGCAGCAAATTCGCCTTCTAATTCACTGGCACGAATCCCATCTTCTTCTGTAAAGTCTTCCTTTGCATAAATAGCATCTTTTTCTTTCATAATTTCAAATAGACGAGCATTTCCCATCATAACAGTATCAAGTACTACGCAATCATCGTATTTGAAGTGATCTTGTTCTAATACAGATAAACGTTGCCCTGGAGTAATTACAATACTTCCGTTTGTTGGTTCAATCTTTCCAGATAAAATCTTTAAAAATGTAGATTTTCCAGCACCATTTGCACCAATTAATCCATAACAATTTCCTTCTGTAAATTTAATGTTTACATCTTCAAATAATGCTTTTTTTCCTAATCGAAGGGTAACACCATTTGCACTAATCATTCTATATCCTCCTAAAATGTTATTTTATCCTCGTTTTTTCTATAATTGTGATGTTATAATTGGAATATTCCAACTTATAATTTCCATAGGGTAAAACTATCACTTATGATTACAGTTACAAACAAAGATAAAACATAGATTTTACTATAACTATCATTCCTATTTTACCCAAAATCTACGATTTTGCAAGGCTTTTTTTATATTCTTAACTTTCACTTGCTAATAATTCCCTTTTATGACAAGTAAATATGAGTACCTGACCAGTCCACTTTGATTTTAACATTTCCAATGTATTTTTTAAGCGAAGATCATCATAATATGCAAATACATCATCTAGTAATATAGGCATTTGCCCTTCTCCCCATAGAATACTGCAAGCAGAAAGTCGAATTGACAAATAAATTTGCTCAATCGTTCCTCTACTAACCTGAGATACAGGAATTAAGCGTTCTTTTGTATTTAGGAAAATATCTCCGCCTTGGGAAATCACAACGTTAGTATATTTTCCATCGGTAATTAGACGAATACATTCTGATATTTTCTCATTTAACACATTTCCAAAGGAGTTGTGAATCTCTGTTTCCACGTCTTGCATAGTTTCGATTGCAAGAGAAATGGCATCAATATCTTTTTGCATCTGAACAATTTCATTTTTTTTCTTTTCTATCTGTTCCTTTTCTTCTTCTAATTCCACAATAGAAGTTTCTTTTCCTTCAATTATCCACTGACGTTTCTTTTCCTGTTCTATTTGCTGTGCATAAGTAACTTGTCCTTGTTGTATGCTACTTTCTAATTTTGTCTTTTCATCAAGAAGATTTTTATAAATAGCGTCTTGGTTTCGTTGTTCTTTTACTGTCTTTGTAAATTCCTCAGAAGAACGTACGGATTCTTCTACTTTTTTTAATGTTTCATCATTAGAATGTATGTTATCTTCCTTGATAGCTGTTCTTTTTTTAGAATGGTTTCCTATAAACAACCAGACAACACCTAAAAGTACAAAAGTTGCAACACCACTTATTATAGCAATCATATTATCTTCTAGCATCTTATTTGCACCCATAAATACTGCAATGCTAAGCGCAATCATACACAATAATCCAATGATACTTGGCATTTTCTTTTTAGATTTTTCCAGTTGTTTTCTACTTTCTTCCAAAGCAATTTGTTTTTCTTCTTCTACCTTTTTAGAAAATAGTTCATATGTAATTTCTTCTTCTCTCTTTCCTAATGCTTGTTGGATTTCTTCTATTCGTTTTTTTGCAAGATGTTGGCTATCTTTTAACTCTTTTATTTCTTCTTCATACTGAGTAGATTCTTTCCGTAATTGTACCAACTCGTCAGAAAGGTTTTCTATTTGTTCCAATATATGAATATATTCCCCTTCTACCGTTGTATCTATGCGTTTCTCCATCTCTCGTTTTTGTTTCTTTAATCGCTCTTTTGCTTGTGAAACGTTAATTGACTTATCCTTTGTAGTGGATAAATTACTTGCATAAATTCTTAATTCCTCTAACAATCCACTATCTGTACTGGCTTTCATTTGCTCAATACTCATTGTATTAATGTAGCTTGTTTCTGATAAACCACCTAATATTTTTTTTAAATGTTCCTCTGCTGGCTCTAAATATTCTCCATGTGTTTCATCAATAAGTTTTACATATTTGTTTGTTTTTAAAAAACTTCTCTCTATTCGATAAACAATCCCATTTTGTTTGAAACGTAACGTTCCCTCATAAGCACCTTGATTTTCCCAAGGCTCATATTTGCTATATATATCTTGTTTGCTTCTTCCTCTTGGCTTTTCAATACCAAATAACATTCCTTTTATAAAGCTATGAATGGTTGATTTTCCCATTTCATTTTCTCCATAAATAATATTTATTCCTGGCTGAAACACTATGTTCTTATGATGAAATTTTCCAAAATGAGTAAGTTGTGCCTCTAAAAAAATCATCGTTTTCTCCCTCTTTTACTATCCTATATTTCTTCTCCATTGTATTACTACCAATTAAATCTTGCAACAAAAACTATTTTTTTACAGATTCATCGCTATGTAACAGTGCCATTAATCCATATTCTAGTGCCTTATTATTTTGTTGGGTATTTTGCAATTTTTCAATAAACATTCCTATAGCATTTGTTTTATTTTCCTCTAACAACTTATCAACGTCAAATGCTACCTTTGTATTATCTACTACTTCTACAATATTACCAATTCCATCTAACATTTCCTTTGTCCATGTAGACTCTTCATCTTTTTCTCCAATCACGACTACACGATACATATGTTTCGCTCCGCTTTTCTCAATGATTTTTTTTACACCATTTCGAAAAGCCATTGCCGTGGTTGTTTCATTCACTTTTACCTGTAAGGAAATGTACTCTCTTTTTGCAGCAGGAACAAACTGAATCCTTGTTCCTTTCTCATCAATAATACCTTTAATATATCCATGCTTCTTTGTTTCGCTTATATCCAGTGGTTCTAGTGAACCTGCATAAGCGATTTTGCTTGCAACTACACCAGTTTCTTTTGTAAATAGATAGGGCTTATGAATATGTCCTAGTGCAATATAATCAAACCCCTTTCCAACCATTTCTTTATAATCCATTGGAATGTGCTTATTATCCCCACCATGAGCAAGCAACACATGATACCTATCCTTTGTTACTAATTGTTTGTCTATCTTATTATAGCAAGGCTCTTCTATTTCCTTTTGCCAATAAGAACATCCCCATACCCTAGTGCGAAGTTCTGGAATATCCACATAAGATACTTCTTTTTCTTTCAGAAAAATTACATTATCGCTCCACTGTACTCCAAAATAGGCACTGCGTTCTGTTAAATAGTCATGATTACCAGCTATGAGAATCACTTTTGTATGGGTTAACGTTGAAAATATATATGATACTTCTAGTACTTCTTTTTTTAATGGCTGTCTATGAAACAAATCCCCTGCAATAAAAAGAATATCTACCTGTTGTTTTTCACACTGTTCTACTACATTTTTAAAGGTGTCCCACAACTCCTTTGCCCTTTTTTCTCCAAGCAATGTTCCCTTTTGAGGAGTCATACCTAGATGAACATCTGCTATATGTATAAACTTCATATTTTCACCACACTTTCCATAAGCTCTACCTTTTCTTTTAGAAATTATAGGATTTATTATAACAAAAACCATATATAAAATCAATTTGAACCAATGGTTTTCATTCCTTTTAATATAAGAAAAAAGCAGACACCTTTCTTTGCCTGCCTTTTCCTATATCCTTTTACTAGATTTTTTACTTTCCTAGCTATTTTTACATGGAATCATTGCAAATTGAACTGCTTCTTTTATAATTCACAGTTATTTACTGTTCTTGGGAATGGAATAACATCTCGAATGTTACTCATACCTGTTACATACATAACGCAACGTTCAAATCCTAAACCAAATCCAGAGTGACGAGCAGAACCATACTTGCGTAAGTCTAAATAGAAGCCATAGTCTTCTTTTTCAAGTTCCATCTCTTCCATACGCTTTACTAACTTGTCATAGTCATCTTCTCTTTGGCTTCCTCCAATGATTTCACCAATTCCAGGTACTAAACAGTCCATAGCTGCAACTGTCTTATTGTCATCGTTCATCTTCATATAAAATGCCTTAATATCCTTTGGATAATCAGTTACAAATACAGGACGTTTAAAGATTTGTTCTGTTAAGTAACGTTCATGTTCAGTTTGTAAATCACATCCCCAAGACACTTTATATTCAAATTCATCGTTATGTTCTTCTAATAGCTTAATTGCTTCTGTATAAGTCACACGACCAAATTCTGCACTTACTACTCCATGTAAACGTTCTAATAATCCTTTATCTACAAATTGATTAAAGAAGTTCATCTCCTCTGGTGCATGTTCTAGTACATAGTTTATAATGTACTTTAACATATCCTCTGCAACATCCATATTGTCTTCTAAATCTGCAAATACCATTTCTGGTTCAATCATCCAAAATTCTGCTGCATGTCTTGTTGTGTTAGAATTTTCCGCACGAAATGTTGGTCCAAATGTGTAAATATTTCTAAATGCCATAGCATATGTTTCACCATTTAACTGACCACTTACTGTAAGGTTTGTTTCTTTGCCAAAGAAGTCCTTAGATGAGTCTACTTTCCCATCTTCTGTCTTTGGTAAGTTATCCATGTCTAGTGTAGTAACACGGAACATTTCCCCAGCACCTTCACAGTCACTTCCAGTAATAATAGGTGTATGCACATATACAAATCCTCTTTCTTGGAAGTATTGATGAATGGCATAAGCAACTAAAGAACGTACACGAAATACTGCTTGAAATGTGTTTGTTCTTGGTCTTAAATGAGAAATTGTTCTTAAATATTCAAAGCTATGACGCTTTTTTTGTAATGGATAATCAGATGCAGATGCACCTTCTACTACTACTTCTGTTGCTTGAATTTCAAATGGTTGCTTTGCATCTGGTGTTGCTACTAATGTACCTTTTACAATTAAGGCAGCTCCCACGTTGCACTTTGAAATTTCTGCAAAATTTTCCATTGTGTCATGATATACTACTTGTAATGTTTGAAAACAAGTTCCATCATTTAATACAATAAATCCAAAGGTTTTTGAATCTCTAATGCTACGAATCCATCCACCTACTTCTATTTCTTTTCCAATGTAGGCTTCTGTATCTTTAAATAAATCTTTGATGTGTACTAATTTCATTATGCCCTCTCTTTCTACCTTGTTATAACAAACAAGAGTTCCTTATCACAATATAGTTTATCCACTATTGTACCTTTTTTTTCCTCTTTATGCAAATAGTTTTTTATATTATTTCTATGTTTGTGCAAATTCATTTTAAAATTCTTGTCTATTCTAGTATTTCACTTAAAATATCTTTTATTCTCTTTCTTTTATTACACCAGCAGTCTTATTCTAGAGAATAGGTTTGTACTAGAATAAATATTTTTTGTATTGTTTTAATAAGAAAATAAATAATGTACCACAAACCCCAATAGCTACTACCTCCCCAAGAAAAATAGTTGCCATTAAATAAACAATGGTTGCTGTTTCTCCATACACAAGGCGCAACACCCATGGTACAATAATAGTATTAGAAAGAATTGGTGGTAATACAACTCCTAAAGTGCTTCTTCTAAAATAATAACTCCCTAACGCTCCTATTAATGTTGCAATACTTCCAAATAATACATCATAAAATGGTGCACCTGCTAAGAAATTTCCTAAGAAACAACCAACAAAAAGTCCTGGAATTGCTGCTGGCGTAAACATTGGCAATACACATAAAATTTCTGCTACTCGAAATTGTATTGGACCAAAACTAATTGGTTGGAATATAAATAGTAATAGGATATATAATGAAGCAATCACACCTCCATGTACAATCCTTAGTAACGAATTTTTGTTTTGATTCATAAGTTTCTCCTCTTCTATCTACTATGTATTTTTAATAATAAATCAATGCTAATAAATTGATACCTTTATCTATTATTAGCATAATAATAATTGGCATTATATATGTAGCATTAACTTTCTAAAATTGCAAGAGAAATTTTCTTTGAAACATTATCTCCCAAAGATTTTTGCACTTTTTTTAGCCAATCTCCTATTTTTATTATAATCTATTTCTCTTGCTTGACATCTTAATTTAAAAGTGCTATTCTACATTTAGATAATTCCTACTGAAACAGTAGGGTTTAAATTTTTTTCACTAACTTATGATTTTTAAACAATCGTAACGTCAATTACAAACAAAGGAAAAGGGGCGATTTTCTTGAAACTATCAAGCAAAGGTCGATATGGCCTTAGAGCAATCGTTGACCTTGCCCTACACAGCCAAACAGAACCTGTTTCCATTAAAAGCATTGCTAAGCGTCAGGATATTTCCGAACGATATTTAGAACAGATTATTGGCAAACTAAAAAAGGCAGGAATTGTTGAAAGCATTCGTGGTGCTGGTGGTGGTTATCATCTTTCAAAACCTGCTAGTGACATTTCTGTTGGGGATATTCTTCGATGTTTAGAAGGAGATTTGGCTGTTGTAAATTGTCCAGAAGTAAACGAAACCAAATGTGATAGTTCCCATCTTTGTGTAACCAAATATGTTTGGCAAAAAGTGAATCTTGGGATTCAAAACACCATTGATCACATTTTCTTAAGTGAACTTGTTGAGCAAGGACAACAATTATTAGACAATCAATCATAACTTTAATTATATTAAATAGAATCGAGGTTAACATGAAAAAATTAATTTATTTAGATCATGCTGCAACTACATCTACACTTCCTGAAGTAGTAGATGCTATGCTACCATATTTTTCTTCTCATTATGGAAATCCATCTTCCGTATATGATTTTGCACAACAATCAAAACAAGCAGTACAACAAACAAGAGCTACCATTGCAAATGCACTAGGCTGTCCTGACAAAGACATTTATTTTACTGCTGGTGGAACTGAGTCTGATAACTGGGCATTAAAAGAAACTGCTCATGCATATAGAAGCAAAGGAAATCATATTATTACAACGAAAATTGAACATCATGCTATCCTTCATACTTGTGAATACTTAGAAAAAAACGGATTTGAAGTTACTTATCTTGATGTAAATGAAGACGGAATTGTATCTCCTGAAGCTTTAGAACAAGCAATGCGACCTGATACAATTCTTGTAAGCATTATGTTTGCTAACAATGAAATTGGTACTATTCAGCCAATTAAGGAATTAGGTGAAATTGCCCACAAACATGGGGCATTGTTCCATACAGATGCTGTTCAAGCATTCTGTCAAGTGCCTATTAATGTATCAGAAATGAACATTGATATGCTAAGTGCTAGTGGTCATAAATTAGGTGGACCAAAGGGAATTGGTTTCCTATACATTCGTACAGGAATTAAAATTGGACCATTAATTCATGGTGGTGCTCAAGAAAGACGTAGACGTGCAGGAACTGAAAATGTTCCAGCTATTGTAGGACTTGGAAAAGCCGTTGAAATTAGCCTTGCAACTATGGAAGAACGTACCAAAAAAGAAATGGAACTTCGTGACTATATGATGAATCGTGTGTTAGAAGAAATTCCATTTACACGTGTTAACGGTAGTCGTAAACACCGTTTACCTAACAATATTAACTTTAGCTTCCAATTTATTGAAGGAGAATCCCTTCTTATTATGCTAGATATGGAGGGTATATGTGCATCTAGTGGTTCTGCTTGTACTTCTGGTTCTTTAGATCCATCTCATGTATTATTAGCGATTGGCTTACCACATGAAATTGCACATGGCTCTTTACGTTTAACACTTGGAGCTGAAAATACAAAGGAAGAAATTGACTTTGTAATTGAACAATTAAAGAGAATTGTAGGAAGACTAAGAGAAATGTCTCCTTTATATGAAGACTATATGAAGAAAGGAAGAAGATAATTATGTATAGTGAAAAAGTTATGGATCATTTTCAAAATCCTCGTAACGTGGGAGAAATGGAAAATGCTAGTGGAGTAGGAACTGTAGGTAACGCAAAATGTGGTGACATTATGCGTATGTACTTAGATATTGATGAAAATCATGTGATTCGTGAAGCAAAGTTTAAAACTTTTGGTTGTGGTGCTGCTGTTGCAACAAGCTCTATGGCAACAGAATTAGTAACTGGTCTAACTGTTGAAGAAGCTTTAAAGGTGACAAACAAAGCTGTTATGGAAGCTCTTGATGGACTTCCACCAGTAAAAGTACACTGTTCCTTATTAGCAGAAGAAGCAATTCATGCTGCATTATGGGATTATGCAGAAAAGAATCATTTAAAAATTGAAGGACTTGAAAAGCCTAAGACTGATATCTCTGAACATGATCATGAAGAAGAGGAAGAATGGTAAAATTTTCTTGTAAATAAAAAAGGCGATTTCTCATTTTATATTATATAATGGGAAATCGCTTCTTTTTTTATACTAACATCTTTTTAATAAGCTAAGTCCTATTATTAGCTTTTTTCTAGTTTACACTGCTCTTTACTTTCTGCTCTCTGTTAATTTAATGATCTCTTCTTCTGATAGTTGGAAAATTAGGCTTATCTCTGAGATTGGGTATCCTTTTTCTAGCATAATAGAGATTCTGTTTTTCTGTTCTTCCTGTCTTCCTTCCTTTAGGCCAACCATCTTGCTTTCTTCTTTTAATCGATCAAGTGCTGTACACATACTATCAACCTCCTTATCTTCTTTCATATGTATAAGTTCTTTAGAACCTACAATTGTTCCTATTACCTCTAGTAATTCTGGTGTTAGTTTTTTTTCTTGATACTTTTTTCTTATTTCCTCAAACTTTCCATCAAATGTTTCTCTTGATAATTCAAATACTGTCTGAACATCTTCGTTATGAAATTGATAACTTCCTGAATTTCTCACTTCCAATAAGTTCATATGATAATTAGAAAATACTTTTTCTACTTCCTTTGGCATCTCTATTATCATGTCCTTTAGGGAATGAGGTCCATCCCATCTCTTTTCTCCATAGTAAATAGTTAATGTTATGATAGGATGCAAACGATCCTCTTTTTTCATCTTAGATAAGAATTCATCTACTGTTCCTTTCTTTTTCTCTTTCTTGTACTGATGGGTTAATTGTTCATACTCTTTTAAATATCCCATGGCATCATAAATCATATGACGTAGTGGCATTCCGTAGTGAATTCTCTTTTGAGATTCTATTCCTATAATCATAAAGTCAATTCCACCTGCTGTCTTCTTCACTACATCTCGTGTTCTTGATAACGTTTGACGATATTCTTTCATATCTATCACACTAGATACGTCTGTGTCCATCTCTTGTAGTTCCTCGGCTTTTAACACACATTTTCCACCAAACACTACTGTATTAAATAAATCTGCAAAGCGATCATTGATTCGCCAAAACTCTTTTAATATTACATCAGATTGTTTTTCTCTCATATCTTCTCCCTATATTGTATATAAAATCTAGATGTATCTTTTGTTACACGTTTATGTTATCTCTATCTTTATTATAAACAAATCCTAGTAAAACTACAACTCTTTACAGGCTACATTTTGAAGCCTTACGCTTTTCTTTCCATGAAAATAAGCCCTTGGATTTCTCCAAGAGCTTATTACTATTTTTTAGGGAAATCTCCCCAAAATTGTGGTGTTAAATACGCATTAGAATTTATCTTAAATCGTAGTGGATAAGCAGCTACTTGAGTATCTACATTTCCATGATTGCTATTATATTTATAAGTAATTACTTCACCACTTCCTTGCAGTGCGGAATAAGTAGCACTTTCTCCCACCGATTTTTGAGAGCTTCCACTTATATATTGTTTATTTACACCAAGATATTGGACATATTGATCCTTTTTAAAAGAACCTTCCCTCTGGCAAACAAATAGTAGTTTGTTCCTCTCATTTCATATATAGCAGTATAATTATTACTCATAATAACAAAATTTGTATGTAATGCACCTGAAAATCCATAGGCATCACCGCCACTATAAATAGCACCTGTAACAAAACAATTTGTTATATTATCAATATTACCTGTATTTCCCATTTCACCTTGTAATACAAAGCCACTGACTGAGGTTTTACTGTACCCTTCTATGATTGCATTTACATAACAAGCATCTATCATTCCTTTATTTCTTGTTAAGAAGCCAGTAATTGTTTGACCATTTCCACCTATAATAGTTCCAGATACAAAGCAATTACTTATCTTCCTGATTTTTCATTTATATCAAGGAAACCATAGTCTGATTTTATTTTAATTCCCTCATATCCTTTGCTTGCTGAGGAAGGTCTAATAGCACAGCTTTCAATAGTTCCATAATTGATTCCTACAAATGCACCACTTCCGTCTACTAAAGTTACTCCTTGAATGATACTATTTACTCCTATTGTAGTAAACAAGTTTTTATCAAGTCCCTCAATGACATATCCTTTCACTACGTCTTTTCCATTTTCGTTTGCCGTATATGTCTTTGATTGGTACTTCATAGCATTAGCCGAAATAGAGTCATTAAATTTGTATTGTTCTGATATTGGTTTTCCTTGCTCAGTATATGCTACTTTATTCGGAATAAAGGAAATATCTGCACTTTGCTCATAAGAAAATACCTTTGTAGTTCCATCTGAGAGCGAGATACCATCTATTACATTTAATAAATGCCTTGGAGAGCGAATGGTAAACGTATCTATACTTTCTCCAATCTTTCTTACTGTATCTGCATATAATGGTTGGAACGCAAAACTTTGTGACGCTGTTTCATCTAATTGTTGCGTTACCTTTATTTGAAGCATTTGTGTTTTATCTGATTGATTCAAGTTTGAAATTGCCTGATTACTATCAATATAGTAGGCAGTGTAATCTTCCAGTCCAGATATTTCACCTACTTGTTTGGAGGAGTCAAGGGCTATCTCTTCTCCTCCATTATAGGAAATGAAAATTCTTTTATCAGAAGCTTTCTTAGAAAGTAAAATCATATATCCTTCTTCCGATACATATTTCCCACTTTCTTCAATAAGACCATTTACCAACTTATTGGCATTTTCTGTCCCTTGCGTACTGATTGTTACCGGTTCTTTCACTGTTCCATCAGCATTTACCTCTGATACATAACCGTTATAATAGTATGTTCCATCTACTATTTCATAGTAAATAAGACCTAGTTTACTGGTTAATGTTTCTATTTTCTTTGGCCAGTTTCCCCAGAAGTCTAGGTCCTTTGGAACTGCAAATGGATAGCTTCCCTTATTCGTATCATTTCCATTATAATGATTTTTAAATGCATATGTTTTAGACGCAGGAGATAACTTTCCTTTTTCTTCCATATTTTCATAAGACATAGCTACTCCTTGTGCTTTCATATAATATGGATTTCCTTGTTGTATTTCACCTTCTACCCATGTAGTATCTAGCCAACCACAATTTATATATGCATCTCCCTTTCCACTACCAAATAAGTATACCTTACTTCCAGATAGACCAAATAATGCAGTGTAACAATTTTCCATAGAACCACTACTTACTTTCATAAATCCACTAGCAATTCCAGTGCTACTATTTATTGCTCCTACTACAAAACTATTTTTTATAGTTCCTCCATTATTGTTATTGACAAATCCTGATGCATCTCCAGTTGCTGACATAATTGTATTTGTGTAACAATTTTCTATAGTACTTTCGTTTTTCTCAACAAATCCACTAATATCATTACCTTCTATTGTTCCTACAAAATAACTACTTTTTATAGTTCCTTTATTATTATACCGAACAAATCCTCCTACTGTATCTCCTTTTATGGATACACTTTCATAGCTATCTCCTCGTACGGAACAATTTTCTATAGTTCCTT
>CAJFOH010000075.1 GCA_904395845.1 uncultured Lachnospiraceae bacterium | reverse complement strand
TATGGAGAAAGAAGAATTAGGAGATCCAACAGAAATAGCATTACTTGCTATGGCAAAAAACTGTGGAGTCAATAAGGAAGAATTGGAGAAAAAAATACCAAGAATTGATGAGATACCATTTGACTCTACAAGAAAAATGATGACAACCTTACACAAAGAAGCCCATAAAACTATAAGCTATACAAAAGGTGGTTGTGATACGATTTTAAATAAATGTGTATCCGTATTAAAAAATGGAACCATTGTTCCAATGACAAAAGAAATAAAAGAAGACATTCAAAAGGCTATGAATGAAATGACAAACAATGCACTTCGTGTTCTTGCACTTGCAATGAAAGAGCAAGTAACAAAAGCAGAAGAACATCAGCTTATCTTTTTAGGTTTAGTCGGAATGATAGATCCAGAACGAGATGAAGCAGTAGAAGCCATACAGATTTTTCAACAAGCAGGTGTAAAAACAGTAATGATTACAGGAGATCATGTAGATACTGCCTTTGCAATTGCAAAAAAATTACACATTGCAACATCAAAAGAGGAATGTATTACAGGAGAGCAAATGAATCAAATGAGTGATGATACATTGCAAGCCAACATTAATACATATAGTGTATTTGCAAGAGTTTCTCCAGAACATAAACAAAGAATTATTAAGGCACATAAAATAAGTGGAAAAGTAGTAGCCATGACAGGAGATGGTGTCAATGATGCTCCAGCATTAAAAAGTGCAGATATAGGAATTGCTATGGGTAAAAATGGCACTGATGTGGCAAAGCAGGCATCGGATATGATTTTAACCGATGATAATTTTGCTACCATTGAAAAAGCCATTGAAGAAGGAAGAAGTATTTATGAAAATATAAAAAAATCTGTATTATTTTTACTGTCCTCTAATTTTGGAGAAATTATTACAATGTTTTTTGCAGTTCTTGTAGGGCTTGCAAGTCCATTAAAAGCAAGTCACATTTTATGGGTAAATTTAATTACAGATTCTTTGCCAGCACTAGCACTAGGAGTAGATGAAAATGACAAAAAACGGTTAATGAAGAAAAAGCCTAGAAATCCAAAAGAAAGTTTGTTTTCTCATGGTGGATTAACTTGTACCATATTTTATGGATGTTTGATTGGTGGATTAAGTTTACTAGCTTTTTTAACCATACCTATGACAAAATGTATGGCAGAAGGTGGAGAGTTAACACTTTCATATCTTTCTCAAGTATTAAGTCAGGAAGATATTTTAGTTCGTTCACAAACCTATGCCTTTACCGTACTTGGCATTTCACAATTGTTTCATGCTATTGGAATGAGAAATACAGAAGTGTCTATTTTTAAAAATAATATATTCTTAAATCCAATGATGATATTTGCCTTTATTTTTGGAGTACTATTACAAGTGGTAGTAACAGAAATTCCATATCTTACAGAAGTATTTGGAACGGCACAGCTAACAATAAAAGAATGGATTCAGCTTATGTTTTTATCTTCCATTCCACTTCTTACACATGAAGTGTTTTGTCTATGTAAGGGGGAACAAAGTGAGAAAGAAGAAACATATTGACAGAAAAAATAGAACGTGTTACACTCCTTATGTCAAAGGGAAACGTTAAAAAAGGAAAATGTTAAAAAAATAGAATAAGACAGTTCATTCGTACCATCCTGTCTATAAATAAAACTAGGGCTTGCAAGGAACAACAATTTTTTGTTGTACCATTATTTATCAGATAACATCTGTGTATTCTGCGAGGCTTTTGCCTCGCTTTTTTTGTGATAAATATAATGTTTGAATAGGTATGAGTAGAATGAACCGTCTGTTGAAAGGAAGATAGTCATGTATTATTTAACAACAGAGCATAGTTTTGATTCTGCTCATTTTTTATTTGGATATGAAGGAAAATGTAGAAATATTCATGGGCATCGTTGGAGAGTTGTTGTAACAATAAAAAAGGAAGCATTAGAACAAATGGGGCAGTTAAGAGGAATGATTGTAGACTTTTCAGATTTAAAAAGAGATGTAAAGGAAATGGTAGACTTTCATGACCATAGTCTAATTTATGAAGAAGGAAGTTTAAAAGAAAAAACATTAGAGGCATTAAAGGAAGAAAATTTCCACATGATTTGTGTTCCATTTCGACCAACAGCAGAAAATTTTTCCAAATATTTCTTTGATTGGTTAGTAGATAAAGGATATTCTGTTCGTACGGTAGAAGTATATGAAACTCCAAATAATTGTGCAACGTATGGGGAATAAAAAGCAAAGGAGGGTACTATGAGAGAAACAAATTACAAATTTCGTGTAGTAGAACATTTTATTAGTATTAATGGGGAAGGAACAAAGGCAGGTCAATTATCTGCATTTGTACGATTACAAGGTTGCAACTTAAATTGCTCCTATTGTGATACTAAGTGGGCAAATGAAGCAAATGCTTTGTTTACTTCTATGACAGCAAAGGAAATTGCAGAGTGGGTGGTTACTAGTGGAGTTGAAAATGTAACGCTGACAGGTGGAGAGCCACTACTTCATAAAAATGTTCGTATGTTATTAGAGGAGTTAGTGGAAAGAAATCTTTTTGTAGAAATAGAAACAAACGGAAGTGTTTCTTTGGAAGATTTTATTCATATCTCAGATAAGATTACATTTACTATGGATTATAAGTTGCCAAGCAGTCATATGGAACATACCATGTGTCTATCCAATTTTTCCTTATTAGAGGAAAAGGATACCATAAAATTTGTAGTAGGAACTATGAAAGATTTGCAACGAGCAAAAGATGTGATAGACCAATATAAATTAACAAAGAAATGTCATATTTATTTAAGTCCAGTCTTTAATCGTATAGAGCCAAAAACCATAGTGGAATTTATGATAAATCATCATATGAATGGTGTAAACCTACAACTACAATTACATAAATTTATTTGGGAACCAAATAAGAAAGGTGTATAATATGGCAATTAACAAACAAGCAATTGAAGAACATATTCGTGGCATTTTAATAGCATTAGGAGATGACCCAGATAGAGAAGGCTTAAAGGAAACACCAAAACGAGTTGCCAATATGTATGAACAAGTGTTTCAAGGTATGAATTATACCAATGATGAAATAGCAACTATGTTTGATAAAACCTTTGAAGAAGATTTGTCCTATTCTTTTGATAGCAATGATATGGTAGTAGTAAAAGATATTGATATTTTTAGCTATTGTGAGCATCACATTGCTCTTATGTATGATATGAAAGTTACAGTAGCCTATCTTCCAAAGAAAAAAGTAATTGGAATTAGTAAAATTGCTAGAATTGCAGATATGGTAGGAAGAAGACTACAACTACAAGAACGAATCGGCATGGATATTGCAGATATCATGAAAAAAATAACAGGTTCAGAAGATATTGCTGTACTTATTGAAGGAAGTCATAGTTGTATGACGGCAAGAGGAATTGAAAAAGTCAATACAAAAACACATACAGCTACGTTACTTGGGAAGTTTCAAACGGATGCAAGTTTATATATGAGATTAAAGTAAACATACAATAGGCATACAATAAAAATAAATGGATAGAAAGGAGAACGTGTTTTGGAGAAAAAAGAAAAAGCATTGGTGTTATTTAGTGGTGGTTTGGATAGCACCACTTGTTTAGCAATGGCAGTAGATTTATATGGTAAGGAACAAGTAGTTGCATTATCTATTTCTTATGGACAAAAGCATACAAAGGAAGTTGT
>CAJFOH010000074.1 GCA_904395845.1 uncultured Lachnospiraceae bacterium | reverse complement strand
TTAGGGCATAGTATTGAAAAGAATTTAGATTTTTCTATGTACCATGGAGAGTGTGTTTCCCTAGGAATGATAGGTGCTTTATACATATGCTGGCAAAGAGGCTATCTAGCAAAAGAGGAGATAAGTAGGCTGGAACATGTATTACAATGTTTTCATCTTCCTATTCGTTGTAAGAATCTAGCAATAGAAGATATTGTTGCTTCAATGAAACATGATAAAAAAGTAGAACAGGGGATTCTAACATTTATTTTATTGCACGAGATTGGTTGTGCCTTTATCGATAAGACAGTAAATGAAAAAGAAATTTATTCTGCTATGAAATATTTATTAAATGAAAAATAGTGTTGAGGTATTTATGAAAAAACAAGTAAAAAAAATAGTAATATTAATAATTTCAGCTATTTGTTTGGTTGGGTTTGACCAGTGGACCAAATATCTAGCGACAGCAACATTAAAAGGAACATCTGGAAAGGAAGTAATTCCAAATATATTTTCCTTTTATTATTCTGAAAATCGTGGAGCAGCATTTGGAATGTTACATGGAAAACAAGTGTTTCTTATGATTACAACCATGCTTATACTAATTGGTATCTTATATTTGTATATGAAAGTTCCAACAAAAAAACGTTATATTCCTATTCACATTATTTGCATTACCCTAGTATCAGGAGCAATAGGGAATTTTATTGATCGCTTCTTATTAGGGTATGTGGTAGATTTTTTATATTTTAAATTAATTGATTTCCCTATTTTTAATGTAGCAGATTGCTATGTAACCATATCAGCAGCTTGTTTGGTTTTCTTTTTTCTATTCTATTATAAAGAAGATGAATTAGATTTTTTGTTTGGGAAGAAAGAAAAAAAGGAGTCTGTTACTAATGATAGATAAAGAAATGGAAGCCAAAAAAAAGGAAAATCAAAATATAATTTATGTTACAGAGGAATTGGAGGGTAGTCGTATTGACAAATTTTTGTCGGAACAGTATGATGAATTTACTCGCTCCTATATTCAAAAATTGTTAAAATCCAATTCAATTTTAGTAAATAATAAACCGGTAAAAGCAAGTTATAAAACTGTGGAAAATGATGTGGTAACCATTGATATTCCAGAGAATATTGTACCTGAAATTGTACCAGAAAATATCCCTCTTGACATTGTATATGAAGATAGCGATGTTATTTTGGTAAATAAGCCAAAGGGAATGGTAGTACATCCAGCAGCAGGACATTATACAGGAACATTGGTAAATGCACTAATGTATCATTGCAAAGATGATTTGTCAGGCATTAATGGAGTGATGCGTCCTGGAATTGTCCACCGAATTGATATGGATACCACAGGAATTTTAATTGTTTGTAAAAACGATATGGCACATAATTGTATTGCTGAGCAATTAAAAGAGCATAGCATACAGAGAAAGTACTATGCGTTAGTTCATGGAAATGTAAAAAATGATGAAGGTACTGTTAATGCACCGATTGGACGTCATCCAGTAGAGAGAAAGAAAATGGCGATTGTACCTAATGGGAAGCATGCAGTAACTCATTACAAAGTAGTAGAACGATTTGGTAATTATACATGGATTGAATGTCAGTTAGAAACAGGAAGAACTCATCAAATTCGTGTTCATATGCAAAGTATAGGACATTCATTAGTTGGAGATACTGTGTATGGACCATCTAAATGTCCGTTTCATTTACAAGGTCAAACACTACATGCATACACACTTGGATTTGTTCATCCTAGAAGGAAAGAATTCTTATCCTTTGAAGTACCACTTCCTGAATATTTTGAAAAGTTATTACAGCATTTAAGAAAAAAATAAAATGACAAGGGAAAGTTAGGTCAAAGCCAAAGGAAAATCACATGGTTACCTTTGGCTTTTATATAGTAAAATAATAATACTGTGAAATAAAATAATAGGGAGGTTTGAATGAATCTTTTTGATATTTTAGGACCAATTATGGTAGGTCCTTCAAGCTCTCATACGGCTGGTGCAGTACGTATTGGAAATGTTGGAATGAAATTATTGGGAGATGTACCAAAAAAAGCAAGTATTTACTTGCATGGCTCTTTTGCAGATACGGGAAAAGGTCATGGAACAGATTTGGCAATTATTGCAGGCTTATTAGGAATGGAGCCAGACGATATGAGAATCCCACATAGTATGGAGATTGCCAAAGAAAAAGGGCTAGAGTTTTCTTTTTTTGAAAAACAAATTCGAGAGGCGCATCCTAATACAGCATATTTGCAATTAGAACATGCAAATGGAAAGCGATTAGACTTACAAGCCTGCTCTCTTGGTGGTGGGCGAATTTTAATCAATGAAATTGATGGGCTGCGTGCCAATTTCCATGGTGATAAGCCTACACTAATCGTACGAAATGAAGATAAACCAGGGCATGTTGCTTTTGTAACAACAACCCTTGCAAATGCTGGTATCAATGTTGCAACTTTAGTTTTAAATCGTTCCAAACGAGGTGCAGATGCAGTGATTGTAATTGAAACAGATATGGATATTCCAACTGATGTAATTAACAGAATGGAAAAGGGGTCTGGAATTCATAAAGTAACATACTTAAATTTACAAAAATAGAAGACAAAGTGAGGAAAGGATATGTCATTTTATTCCATAGAAGAAATTTTACAGGAATGTAAAAAAAGGGATTTGACTTTTGCACAGGTGGTGATAGAGTCAGATATGCAAGAGAGAGAAGTTTCAATGGAGGATTCTCTAAAAAAAATGAAGCAAATGTGGGAGGCAATGGTATCTGCTTCTAATTCTTATGAAAAAGCACTTCGTTCTAATAGTGGGTTAGTAGGTGGAGATGGTGGCAAAATGGAAGAATATCTTCAATCACAAAAAACAATCTGTGGAACATTTGTTTCTAAAGTAATTGCACAAGCATTGCAAATGGGAGAGTCAAATGCTTGTATGAAACGAATTGTAGCAGCACCAACAGCAGGTGCTTGTGGAGTTCTTCCTGCTGTATTAATCCCTTATGCGAAAGAATATCAAGTATCAGAAGAAGAGGTATTGCATGCCCTATTTGTAGCAGCAGGAATCGGACAAGTCATAGCTTCACGAGCATTTATTGCAGGTGCAGCAGGAGGATGCCAAGCAGAAGTAGGTTCTGCCTCTGCAATGGCAGCAGGAGCATTAGTTTCTTTAAAAGGAGGAGATGCTACTCAAATAGCACATGCTTGTGCAATGGCTTTAAAAGCAGTTTTAGGGCTTGTATGTGATCCAGTAGCAGGGCTAGTAGAAGTTCCTTGTGTGAAAAGAAATGTTATGGGAGCAGTCAATGCATTATCCGTCGCAGATATGGTATTAGCTGGCATTAAAAGTAAGATTCCAGCAGATGAGGTAATTGATGCAATGAGAGAAGTAGGAGAAAAAATGGATGTTTCTTTAAGAGAAACAGCAAAGGGAGGATTGGCAACAACCCCTTCTGCTCTTCAATTTACCGACCAAATTCATAATTCTATAAAGTAATTCATAGAAAATATAAACAAAAAGTAAAATTTCAAAATAATACCTTAAATGCTTATATGGTATATCTATAAAATATAAAGGACATATATTTTTTGAAAACTTTCCGTAAAATGTATGTACTTTATATTTTTTTTGTGTTATTATAACAACATGAATAACACTTATAAAAAAAGTGTTTTTTTATTTTTTGGTGAAGGAAAGAAAGGAGTGATTACTATGAATGGAAATTTAGTTATCACAATTGGAAGAGAATGTGGAAGTGGTGGACGTCTTATTGGACAACGTTTGGCGGAGCGTTTAAATATTAGATGCTATGATAAAGAGTTATTAGCACTAGCAGCAAAAGAAAGTGGATTAAACAAAGATTTATTTGAATCTCAAGACGAAAAACCTACCAATAGCTTCTTATATTCATTGGTTATGGATACGTATTCTTTTGGCTATTCCAACTCTCCATACATTGATATGCCATTAAATCAAAAGGTATTTTTAGCTCAATTTGAAACGATTCGAAATCTTGCTAGTAAAGAATCTTGTGTTATTGTTGGAAGATGTGCAGATTATGCGTTGGCAGATGATCCAGATGTTATTAGTGTATTTATTACAGCTGATATGAAGGATAAGGTTGATGAAATCGTAGCACTTAATAATTTGACACCAGAAAAAGCAAAGGATTTTATTCAAAAGACAGATAAAAAACGTGCTCATTATTACAACTATTATAGTAATAAAAAATGGGGAGATACAAGAAGCTATGATTTATGTCTAAATAGTAGCAAGTTAACAAACGAAGGTGTGGTAGAAGCTATTTTAGAGTACATAAAAATTAAAGAAAGACACAAAGATGATAAAAAGATGAATACAAAAAAAGATATGTAATCCATAGCTAATATTGCAATGAAATAGAAACGTCGACCTCTAGTTGTTAGATGAAAATCTAATTGATTAGAGGTCAATTTCTTATGACATAAATTTAAGGTTGCAATAAAAATATTTTTTAAGTATAATATGCAAGGCAGAATAAAGCATAGCTTAAAGCAAAGCTTAAGGCATAGCAAAAGCAAAGCTAAAAGCATAGCTAAAAGCAAAGCTAATACATAGCTTAATTTTTCTGCCTAAAATTACATACGGAGGTACAAACTATGTACACAGGATTACTCATCGGATTTTTGTTCGCCTTTCTCATGAAGCGAAGCAGACTTTGTTTTGCTGGAAGTTTAAGAGATATTTACATGAAGAAAAAATACGATGGAATCAAATTTATCTTTATTATTTTTTCACTTCAAGGGCTATGTTATTTTACATTCCTAACTTTTGGTATCATACCAAAGAATGAAGAAGTTCAAACATTTTCCCTATTTGCAACGATACTTGGGTCATTTTTATTTGGATTGGGAGCAGTATTTGCCAATGGGTGTAGTGTATCTATGCTAATTAAAGCAGGAGATAGCCGTCTTAATGGCCTTGTAGCATTATTATCCTTTCTTATTACTGTTTTTTCTGCTAAGTCAGGACTATTATCTATTATAGTAAAAAAGGCAAAAACAGTAGGTAGGATTTCTGATAATTATTCCAATGAATGTTTCAATTATTTCATTTATTTATATCTTATCTTAGCAATAGTAGCAGTTTATATTGTTGTGAAAGAGATAAGAAAACCAAATAAACTTTCTAGTATTGAGTTTCCAAGTGAATTTACTGGAATTCGACATATATTATTTGAAAAAATTTATAACAAATATGTGGTTGTATTAATTCTTGGTATTTTGGCTGGGTTTAGCTTCTATCTTAGTCATATAGCAGGGAGAGAAGGAAGCTGGGGAATTACCACACCGTTATATACATGGGCAAATTTTATTTTAACAGGAGAAAATAAATTAAACTGGGCAAGTTTTTTTGTTCTAGGAATTATCCTTGGAGGATTTGTTGTTGGGCAACTATCTAATGAATGGCGTTTAAAAGTTGGAGATGCTAAAAGTGTATTATACCAAGTAATTGGAGGCTTTTTGTTAGCATTTGGTGCCGTTATGGCTGAAGGTTGTATTGTAGGGTTTGCAATGACTGGTCTTGCAATGTTTTCTCTACAAGCACTCATTGGAGTTATTTCCATTGTATTAGGAATTTGGTTTGGAGCATATATGCTTTATAAAAGAAAATAAGGAGAAAAGGATATGAAAAAGATTGATACGCTTGGAATGGATTGTCCAATTCCATTATTACAATTAAAAAAAGAATTATCAGGTTGTGAAACAGGGGAAGTAATTGAACTTAGTTTTTCTTGTCCTGAGGCAACGGTGGATATCCCAACATTTTGTAGGGAAAATAATCATGAGGTATTAGAATATAAAAAACTTG
>CAJFOH010000073.1 GCA_904395845.1 uncultured Lachnospiraceae bacterium | reverse complement strand
TTGTGGAATTCCTACTTTACTATTTATTATTATACTATTTTTATACGCTGTAATCCAGTGTAAGTTAAGATAGTTTAGAAAAATTAAGTTAAGGTAAAAAATAAAAGTTATCAACAAAGTAGGAATAGATAGTTCCAATTATGTTGATAACTTTTTTTGTTTCAGAATAGTATGTTGATTATTATAAATTACCTTTTTCCCACAGGTAAGGAGAAAATAAACTCTGTTCCAACCCCTTCAGTACTAATAACATCAATATTTTCCCCATGTGCCTGAATAATTTCCTTTGTAATAGAAAGTCCAAGTCCAGTTCCCATTTTATCTTTTCCACGAGAAGTGTCAGTTTTGTAAAAACGGTCCCAAATTTTTTGAATGCTAGACTTTGGAATTCCAATTCCATTGTCTTTAATGGAGATAAATACTTTTTCTTTTAGTACATAAGTACGAATATGTATAGTAGAATTTGGGTTAGAAAATTTAATGGCATTATCAATTAAGTTATACAGCACTTGTTGGATTTTTCCCATGTCCCCATAGACGTATTGTTCTCTGGAGGAATAGGTTAAATCAAAGGTAATTTCTTTTTCCATACAACGACCTTCAAACGTGGCAAGGACTTGTTTGATAATGTGGTGAACATCAAAACAAGTACAGTCAAGATAGGTTCCTTGTTTGTCCATTGAGTTTAGTGTTAACAAACTTTGAGTTAGTTTATTTAAACGATTGGTTTCTTCTAATACAATGTTTAAATATTTTTCACTAAATTCCGGTGGTATGGTGTGGTCAAGCATAGCCTCAATATATCCTTTAATGGAAGTGAGAGGAGAACGAAAATCGTGTGATACATTTGCAATAAATTTGTGTTGGTCCTCTTTAATTCCATTTAAACGAGTGGCCATATATTCTAAAATAGAAGATAAATAGCCAATTTCATCGTAGGATTTTAAATTCATTTTGTAAGTTAAGTTTCCACTGGAATATTCATTGGCAGCCTTTGTAATCTTCTTAATAGGAATATATACGTTATAATGGAAGATAAATAGTAAAATACCAGATAACAAGACAATGAAAACATAGGTAATATATGCAATATTTAATGCAGTGTTGGTATCGTGTAGTAGTGTAGCGTTAAATAAATGGATAATAATGTAGCCATTTTTACCAAAATCACTACTAAGCAAAGGTACAAATACACTTGTAGTATTATCTGGTAATAGTCCATAAAAATCTCCTACCATATAGTGATTAATACTATCTAGAGAATCAAATGGAGTTTGACTGCCAACAGCAATTCCGTTGGTATCACTGTTATAAAGGAGTGTTCCCTCTACGTCTAAAATCCATACTGTTGTATTGGTTGCAATGGAAGCAGTGGAAAGTTGAGGTTGCATAGAGTCAATGTTTATTTGTCCACTGTTATACATAGATTGATAATTTTCGCAAATCGTATTGGCAGTCTGATACATTTTTTTAATGTTATGCTGTTGGATTTGCTTGGATAGTAGATTTGCCCCAAATGTAGCAATACATAAAAATCCAACAAAAGCAACAAACGCATATCCAAGCAAAAATTTAATGTATAAAAATCGCTTCAATTAGGGCCTCCGTTCTAGTTTGATTTTACTTCAAATTTGTAGCCAATTCCCCAAACAGTAGTAATTGCCCAATTTGGATGGTCCTTAATTTTTTCACGAAGACGTTTAATGTGAACGTCTACGGTTCTTGTATCTCCAACATATTCATATCCCCAAATATTATCAAGGAGTTGGTCACGAGTGAATACTTGATTTGGGGAGGAAGCTAGAAAGTATAAAAGCTCTAATTCCTTTGGAGGCATTTCTACTGGTTTTCCCATATAAGTAACAGAATAGTTGGTTAAATTTACAATTAAGTCTGGGTATTCTACATAATTGCCTGTCATTGGTACTGTTTGAGTAGTAGGTGTTTGTGGTTTAAAACGGCGAAGAACTGCCTTTACTCGAGCTACCATTTCCTTGGAATCAAATGGTTTTATAATATAATCATCTGCACCAAGTTCAAGACCAAGAACCTTATCAAATACCTCCCCTTTTGCAGAAAGCATAATAATAGGTACATCAGAATCCCTACGAATTTCTCGACATACTTGGTATCCATCAATTCCAGGAAGCATTAAATCAAGCAAAATTAAGTTTGGTTGAAAGACAGGAAAGGCAAGAAGGGCTGCCTCTCCATCTGGTACAATTTTTGTTTCAAAACATTCTTTTGTTAAATAAAGAGAAATTAATTCTGCAATATTTGCATCATCATCAACAATTAAAATTTTTTGTTTTTCCATAAATGATTATCCTTTCTAAAGGGAAACGATTATTTAAACTCAACAATAGTAACTCCAGTGTCACCTTCTCCAAATGCTCCTAGACGGAAGCTTTTTACATATTTTAGACGTTTTAAATGAGTATGGACTCCATTTTTTAAAGCTCCAGTTCCACGACCATGCACAATGCGAACTTGTGGCAAGTGGGCAAGATAGGCGTCATCTAAATATTTATCTAGTACAGGGATAGCTTCATCTACTGTCATACCAATAAGATTTACTTCTGGTGAAACAGAAGAAGACTTACTTACACGAGTACGACCAATATTGCTACGTTGTTTTGGAACACCATCACCAGAAATGGTATCTTCATGAATAAGCTCAATATCTTTAATATTTACAAGAGAACGTAAAATACCCATTTGCACATACAAATCACCTTTTGCATTTGGTAAAGAGCTTACAGTACCTTTTAAATTCATAGACAATACTTTTACAGAGTCCCCAAGGTGAAGTTGATTTGCTTTTACTTCCTTCTTTGGCTTCTTTGTTGGCTTCATTGCCAAGTTAGAATTTACATTATCAAGTTTATTTCGGATTTTTCCACGTTCTTCTTCTAGCATTTTGGCAATGTTTCCACCAGCTGTCTTTTTATTAATAATCTTTATTGTTTCATCGGCAAAGTCTTTTGCTTCTTGTAAAATCTTCTGAGCCTTTTCATTGGCTTCTTGAATAATACGTTCTTTTCTTGCTTCCAAATGCTCATTTTTTTGTTCTAATTTTGTCTTTAGTCCTTCAATTTCTTTGCGATATGCTTCGATTTGTTCCTGCTCTTTTTCAATGGTAACTCGAGCGGCTTCTAAGTTTGTAATAACATCTTCAAAGCTTTCTTTGTCAGAGTCAATACGTTTTTTGGCATCATCAATAATAAAGGAAGGAAGACCTAATTTTCCAGAAATTGCAAAGGCATTACTTTTTCCAGGAACTCCGATTAGTAATCGGTAAGTTGGTCGTAGTGTTTCTACACTAAATTCACAACAAGCATTTTCTACTCCATCAGTAGATAGGGCAAATACTTTTAACTCGCTGTAATGGGTAGTTGCCATAGTACGAATTTGCATATTGTGGAGGAATGACAGAATAGAGGTTGCAAGTGCAGCCCCTTCTGTTGGGTCAGTTCCAGCACCAAGCTCATCAAATAGCAC
The DNA here is from genome assembly GCA_904395845.1 of uncultured Lachnospiraceae bacterium. Taxonomy (GTDB): domain Bacteria; phylum Bacillota; class Clostridia; order Lachnospirales; family Lachnospiraceae; genus Fimimorpha. Next base: position 4,115 of record CAJFOH010000073.1, on the reverse strand, counting down.
CAAAGAGTCTTTATCTGCTTGTTCTAAAATGGTTACAATATTTGTCATGTGAGAGGAGAACGTACTAAGGCTTTGCTCAATACTTTGCTCATCACCAATATCAGCGTACACCTCTTTAAATAAAGCAAGTTCAGAGCCATCAAAAGCTGGAATGTGAAGACCTGCTTGTCCCATAAGAGTAAATAGTCCAACGGTTTTTAAAGAAACAGTTTTCCCACCAGTATTAGGGCCAGTTACAATTAGTAAGTCAAAATCCTTTCCTAAATGAATATCAATAGGAACTACCTTTTTCTTATCAAGAAGTGGATGGCGTCCTTTTTTAATATTAATATATCCATTGGTATTAAATTTTGGTTCGCTTCCCTGATATTCTTTGGAAAGCATAGCCTTTGCAAAGGCAAAGTCCAAATGAGATAATATAGTTAAATTATCTTGTAGTTGTGTTGTATATTCAGATACTTGGTTGCTTAATTCCGCAAGAATTTTTTCAATTTCCTTTTGTTCTTTTAATTCTAATTCACGAAGTTCATTGTTTAGTTTTACAACTGCCATAGGCTCAATAAAAACAGTAGAACCACTAGAACTTTGGTCATGTACCATACCAGCTACTGCACTTTTATGTTCTTGCTTTACAGGAAGACAGTATCTGCCATTACGCATAGTAATAACCCCATCTTGCAATAAATTTCTTGATGATACAAGAATGGAATTCATTTGAGTGTGAACTTTCTCCTTAATGGTTCTCATACTACGACGAATGTGTTTTAGTCCTGGACTTGCATCATCGCTTATCTCATCTTCGGAAATGATACAACGTTCAATTTCACGATTTAGAGGAGTTAATGGTTCTAATTGGTCAAAAAATGGGTCTAAACAGTCGTTAGAATCATCTCCCATCTCATGTCTACCATAGGATTTTACTCGGTTTGTTGTTTTAAGCACAGAGCTAATATTTAACAGTTCTACAATGCTTAGACTACTTCCAATGGCAAGTCGCATAAGGGAATCACGAATATCTCTTGCACCAGAAAAAGAAATACTGCCATGCTTTATAATACGAGTAAGGGCGTGACTTGTTTCTTCTTGGCTAGAACAAATATCATCAAGAGTATCCATTGGTAATAACTGCTTGCACATATCCTTTCCTAATGGGGTAGAGGCATAAGTGGTAAGCATATCAATAATTTTATTAAACTCAAGGGTTTTTAAAGCCTTTTGATTCATCATTTCCTCATTTCTGCACCGTAGTTTTATAAGAAGTTTGCAAAAATGTTTGATAAAAAAATAAAACCATTGGTGCGTTTATTATCATTATTAAGATTATTTTTTCATAACTATTTTATTATACACTAAAAGAAGTAGAAATGATAGTAAAACAATCGTCTTACCGTTTACATTTTTTATGAATTCCTTTATAATATAGGCATATATAGAAATGGAGATAAATGAGAAGGATAGAGAAAAAATAATATAAAAAAGGAGTGCAGTGAATGGAGGAAAAGAAACCCTCAAATGAGGAAGAAAAAGTCTACATTCGAGAAAACATTGTAGAACCTGCAAAGAGAAAGCGCTATTATGTGGGGAAATTTTTTGCATATATATGTATCGCCATTGCATTGGGGGTAGCACTTGGTGGTAGTTATGGATTTATAAGACAATACTTCTCTCACAAACAAAAACAATCGGTGGAAGAAGAAACAACAGAAGCGAAAGAGCAGGAGAACATAGATAAAGAACAGATACAGGCATTTGTAGAAAGTTATGCAAAGGAATGGGTAGAAAAAGAGTTAGAGATAGATACCAATGCGGAACAATTAAAGCAGGTGTATGCCAATTTATCTGATGCCATTGTAAGTGTCAATGGAATTGTACAAGGCAGTGACGAATGGTTTAATGATGAGGTAATTCAAACAAGGCAAACATTTGGTGTTGTCATACAAAAATCAGATACTGAAATTTTATTGCTATCCAATTATAATAAGTTAAAAGGTTCTTCTAGTATTTCCGTAGAAATATTTGGAAAAGAGCGAGAAGGAAAAATAAAACGAATTGATGGGATAACAGAAATTTGTTGCATTACGTTGCCAGCTAACCAATTTTCTTTGGAAGAATTGGAGAAGATAATGGCTATTCCAATGGCAAATTCATTTGGAGCAGAGGTAGGAGATTCTGTTATTTACGCAGGTAGCCCAATGGTATATCCTAAGTCAGTCATTTACGGTAATATTTCTTATATCAATAAAGAAGTGTCAGTGATAGACGGTCGTTATCGTATGCTTTACACTGACCAGATAGCACTAGAAGGTAGCGAAGGGATTTTAATTAATGAAGATGGTCAACTAATTGGTTGGATACATAAAACGGATAACTTAGGACAGTTGAAAAATGTAGTATCTGCAATCGGAATTAGTGATTTACAATCAATGATTGAACGTCTGATAAAAGGGGAATCAGGAGCTTATCTTGGAGTGAAAGGAAAAGATGTAACAGAGGCCATTGCAAAAGAAAAAGGACTTTCTGTTGGCGTGTATGTAACAGAGTTAATAGACGAAGGACCAGCCTATTTGTGTGGAATACAAAAAGGTGATATTATAACAAAAGTTGGGGAGCAGACAGTAAAAAGCCTAGCAGATTTAGAACGTATTTTAGAGGAACAAAAAGCAAATGGTTCTATATCCATAGAAATAGCAAGAAAAGGTCGAGAAGAAACAAAAATATTTACAGTCGCTGCAACATTAGGACAAAGATAGTAGTTTGTAGTATAAAGCAGGTACTAGGTGAAAGTTAGTCAGTTATAAGGTAAGTGCTTAGATTCTTGTTGTAAGTAGAGCAAGGTTTAAGGGGATTTGGTTTGGCAGTTACAATGTAGAAGCTTACACCTGTAAAAATTAGATAGTTTTTATGTATTATTAGAAAAGTATAAATAACAAAATAGAAATGAGGAAAACAATGAAGTTTATTAAAGAATTACGAGAAGGTGAACGAATTAGCCAGGTATATTTGTGTAAAACAAAAACCACAGCAACTACGAAAAATGGAAAGAATTATTATTCTCTTGCACTTCAAGATAAATCAGGAGTAGTAGATGCAAAAGTTTGGGATTTAGGAGCTGGCATCGACCATTTTGAAGCAATGGATTTTATTCAAATTGATGCAGAGGTTACTATTTTTGCAGGTGCATTTCAATTAAATGTAAAGAGAATACGAAAGGCAAGAGAAGGAGAGTACACACCAAGCGACTACTTTCCAACAACTGCTAAAAATATAGAAGAAATGTATCAAGAATTAGTAGGGTATATTAATGAAATCAAAGGGGCTAAGATGAAGCAGTTAGTGTCTAGTTTTTTCATTGATGATAAGGAATTTGTAAAGGAATTTAAAATGCACTCTGCTGGAAAAAGTGTACATCATGGATATATTGGAGGACTACTAGAACATACGTTAAGTGTTACTCGCTTATGTAAATATTATTGTAAGCAATATCCAATGTTAAATGAAGACTTATTAATTGCAGCAGCTATTTTCCATGATATTGGAAAGATGGAAGAACTTTCTGATTTCCCAGAAAATGACTATACCGATGATGGCCAATTATTAGGTCATATTATGATTGGTTGTGAAATGATAGGTGCTAGAATTCGTGCCATTCCTGAGTTTCCAAAAAAATTAGCTAGTGAACTAAAACACTGCATTTTATCTCATCATGGAGAATTAGAGTATGGCTCGCCAAAAAAACCAGCTATTATAGAAGCGTTAGCACTTTCCTTTGCAGACAATACAGATGCAAAAATGCAAATTATGATTGAAGCATTTGGAGCAAGTGAGAGCAATGATTGGCTTGGTTATCATAGATTTATGGAAAGCAATATTAGACGTTCTTCTAAGGGAGAATAGGTAGTGAATATTTCCAATATAGGAATATAGGAAAACCATTTTATTCAGTAGATAGGAGTGTAACTTCATAGTAGTGAAACTCCATAGTAGTGTAACTACATAGGAATGTAAGTCCATAGTAGTGTAACAGAATAGGGGTATGACACCATAGTAGTGAGACTCCATAGTAGTGAGACTCCATAGTAGTGAGACACCATAGTAGTGAAACTCCATAGGAATGT
>CAJFOH010000072.1 GCA_904395845.1 uncultured Lachnospiraceae bacterium | reverse complement strand
GTTCCAGATAATAAGTTATTGGAATTTTTATCTACCTTATTTTCTCCTAAGTTATCTTCCATCAGTAAATTGAAAAATATGAGGGAGGAATTAGGAACTTCAGGTAACCACGATTTAGAAATAGAAAGGGCGGTGACTCATATGTGTAATTTAAGCAATGATATTCGTACTATGGGTAGAGAGGAAGGACTGTTATTAGGACTTGAACAGGGTAAACTAGAAGGCAAACTAGAAGGTTGGCAAGAAAGTATTCGTCAAATAGTCTTTAATATGCTTGCTAAACATGTTGATGATAACTTTATTACTGATGTTGCAAACATTTCTACCGAACAATTACAACAACTGAAAGAGGAATGGAAGAAGTCATAGTAGTTTATGTTTATCTACTCTTACAGTTAAACTTTAATAGCGAGGGAGTAAACACTGCCTCGCTATTTTCTGCATTCAAAGTCCTAAGTCTATATTGTATAAGACTTATCCTACCTACTTTTTCTTTTCTTATTGATTGTTCTATGTATCCACCTATATGACTACTGATACTCTATTGGTAAATCTTCAAATTGTGTCATCACAACAATATAAGGATAACTTTTTTTTGCCACTGCTTCCTTTGTAGGACCGATTAAATTGGTATCAATTACAATAGAAGACTCTGTTTTATACAACTGTGGTACTTCAATACTATACCCACCCGTTTGTTGCTCCCCATATCCTACTACTATGTAAATTTTATCTTTATTGGTATATGACATATGGAAGGGTGCTTCTTTCTTTTCTTCTATTACATTCTTTAGTTCTTCTGGAATAGCATTTTCTTCTACTACTGTAAAATCCAAATCTGAAACTTTTTCTTTTTGTGCTTGACTACTACATCCATAAATAAAAAAACTAATTACAAATATAGCTACAAATAGATACTGCTTCATGAAAAACTCCTACCTGTTTTCCTTTATTATATGAAGAAGTTTTTCTGTTTATGATAACATATCACTTTAAATTATTCATAAATTTTATTATCACCTCTTTTTAAATATGACTATAAAACACCAATGTTATATCTCTAAAAGATAAATTAGAGTTATAGTAACTACTTTTACTATAACTCTAACACATTTTGCTCCTCTAAACTTATCCCATCATCTTACCATTAGCTGCATCTACTGCCATTTTCATTACATCTAAAGGAGTAACACCTCCACCTTGTTGAACTAGTCGAATCAGAGGAGTATTTAATACAAGTTTGCTTGTGAATATATACTCTGAACTATTTTCATCTCCACCACAAGTAGTTAGTATTCCTTTTTTCATTCCCTCAATAATTTGTTGAACCACTACATTATCTTTCATATCATTTAGTGTATTAAGTAATGTAAATTCACCTGGCTTTTCTATTTCAAACGGAGGAATTGTCTCTCCATATATAAACTCAAAATCTTGAATGGATGGCTTTCCGGTAGGATTTACATACCAAGTTGGCAACTGATTATATCCTAACTCATTTACTGTACCAATCACTGTTATCTCTTTACATAACGGAGTATCCACAAGAGAAGTACCAACAGAAATATCATATGTACCACTTAATGTTTCATATTCATAATGATAGATTCCTGAACCTACTTTTAATACTTCATCCTTTTCTGGAAGTTTAATGTAAGCCACTGTATTTGGAGGAATTGTAATATCTACGGTAATCTTACCATCTTTACAACTCCATGCACTACGGATTGTTCCATAAACAGATTCAAACGTAGCATCTACCTCTGTTAATCCTTTCATAAATTGTGGTTCTATGTTGATTACTTTATAACCTGGCTCTACTAATTGGATTCCAGCTAATTTTTCATACATCCAATCCCCAATAGAGCCATATGCATAATGGTTTAAACTATTCATACCAGATTCATCAAAGCTACCATCAGGCATAATAGAATTCCATCTCTCCCAGATAGTAGTTGCACCTTTTTTTACTGCATATAACCATGATGGATAATCTTCTTTTAAGAAAATGGTTCCAGCTAGGTCATGTAATCCATTTTCTGTTAGTGTATGACAAAGATATGGAGTTCCTACAAAACCTGTTGCCAAATGGTTTTTATGGTTTGCAAGATTGGTTTTTAAAGACTCTGTAATACGCTTTCTGTATTTTTCTTCTGCTAAATCAAAATAAAGTGCTAAAATACAAACTGTTTGAGTTTCACTTACCATTCTTCCAGTTGTTGTAATATATTCCTCATTAAATTTTTCAACAATATCTTCATACAAATCCTTATACTGTTTTGCATCCTCTACATAGCCTAACACCTTAGCTGTTTCATATACAATCTTTGTAGAATAAGCATAATATGCATTTGCTACCAAATATTTATCTGTTGCTCCTGTACGGTCTGCACTCTCCTCTTTATCAAGGGCAAGCCAATCTCCGTATTGAAAGCCAGTCTGCCATAACCCATTTTCACCACAATGGTCTGTAATGTAGTCAATATAACCTTTCATACTGTCATATTGTTCTTCTAAAATTCTTTTATCACCAAATACTTGATACACTGTCCATGGAATAATAGTAGCCGCATCACTCCAAGCTGCCGCTGCATCTTGTTTATCTAAAATATTTGGAACAACATCTTCTAACCCTTCTACCTTAATATAACGAAAACCATGGAATGTGAAATGTGGGTGCAACACTTGTTCG
>CAJFOH010000071.1 GCA_904395845.1 uncultured Lachnospiraceae bacterium | reverse complement strand
TCTGCAAGCACATAATCAAAACGGATTCCTGAGCGAATAAATACTTTTTTTACTTTTGGAATCTCTCTTAATTTACGAAGCAGTGATAAATAATCGGAATGGTCTGCATTTAAATTTTTGCATGGTTTTGGAAATAAACATTGCTTTTTTACACAAGCACCATGAGTATTTTGTTTTTCACAAGCTACATGTCTAAAATTAGCAGTAGGACCTCCTACATCATGAATATATCCTTTAAAATCTTTTTCTTCTACCATTTTTTTTGCTTCATTTACAATGGATTCATGACTTCTTGTTTGAATAATTCTACCTTGATGAAAGGTTAATGCACAGAAATTACAACCACCAAAACAACCTCTATTATTAATTAAGCTAAACTTCACTTCTGAGATAGCTGGTATTCCACCTGCTTCTTCATAGGATGGGTGATAGGTTCTCATATAATTTAAGTCATAGGTACGATCCATCTCTTCTTGTGTTAGTGGTTTTGATGCTGGATTTTGTACTACATACAAACGTTCTCCATACGGCTCTACCAATCGCTTTCCTGAAAATGGATCCGTATTACAATATTGGATATAGAAACTTTTTGCATATTCTGCCTTGTCCTTTTTTAATTCCTTAAAGCTTGGTAGCATAATTGCATCATATACTACATCTAAAGACTTTGTTTTAAATGCAGTTCCTTCAATAAAAGTAATATCTTTAATATCGATTCCAGCATTTAAGGCATCTGCAATTTCTACAATAGACTTTTCTCCCATTCCATAAGAAATAAGATCTGCTTGGGAGTCTAATAAAATAGAACGTTTTAATGTATTGGACCAATAGTCATAATGAGCAAGACGTCTTAAACTAGCTTCAATCCCACCAATAATAATTGGACTATCCTTATAAACACGTCTAATATAATTACAATATACTGTTACTGCATAATCTGGACGTTTTCCAATTACCCCTCCAGGAGTGTAAGCATCTGTTTGCCTTCTTTTCTTGGAAACAGAATAATGATTTACCATAGAATCCATATTTCCACTAGATACTAAAAATGCTAATCTAGGCTTTCCTAATGCCTGAATATCTTCATCGTTTTTCCAGTCTGGTTGTGCAATGATTCCTACTTTATATCCATGAGCTTCTAAGGTTCTTGTAATAATCGCATGTCCAAATGATGGATGATCTACATAAGCATCACCACTTACAAAGACAAAATCTACTTCCTCCCATCCCCTCTTTTTCATATCTTCTCGATTCATTGGTAAAAAATCTATCATTCTACATTTATATACAAATGAATTGTATATGCCTTCCTTTCTGTTTTAAAATCTTTTTTATTTATCTAGTAATAAATTATCTCATTTCATCTATATGTTCTCTACGTTTTTTCGCTGCCTGTATTACATTTTTTGCTAATACTGAAGTTGTTACTGTTCCTACCCCACCTGGAACTGGAGTTATTACAGATACAACATCTTGAACATTTTCAAAATCAACATCTCCACAAAGTTTATTGTTCTCATCTACATTAATGCCTACATCAATAACAATTGCCCCATCTTTTACATACTCACTTGTAAGCATTTTTGCTTTTCCAGCGGCAGCAATAATAATATCTGCTTGCTTACATTCTTTTTCTATTTCTTCTGTTTTTGTATGACAAATGGTAACTGTGGCATGTTCTTTTACAAGTAACATTGCTAGTGGCTTTCCAACTACTAAACTTCGTCCAACGATTGCTACTTTTTTTCCTACTAATGAAATATTAGCATGATGTAACATTTCGATTACAGCCTGTGGAGTACAAGGTGCAAATCCTGTATGATCTCCAGAAAATACTTTTGCCATATTCATAGGACTGATTCCGTCTACATCCTTCTCTGGAGAAATCATTGTTGCAATTTCTTCTTCCTTTATATGCTTTGGCAAGGGACGAAGTAATAAAATCCCATCAATCTCCTTATTATGATTAATTTTCTCAAATTCTTTTTTAAATTCTTCAAAGGTAATTGTTTCAGGATAGGAAAACAATTGATGTCCTAAACCAATGGTTTCCATTCTTTTTACTGCCCCACGCTCGTAAGAAATGTCATCTGGACGCTCACCAATACGAACAATAGCTAACTGTGGTGTATAATCTAATAGGCTAATTTCTTTTTTCATTGCTTCATTCATAAAAGAAACAACTTCCATTCCCTTTAATAGTTTCATATCATATTCTCCATT
>CAJFOH010000070.1 GCA_904395845.1 uncultured Lachnospiraceae bacterium | reverse complement strand
ATAACTTATAAACAATTATCTGCAGAAGAGTTTAAAGCTATGAACCTTCAAACCATGGAAGATTTATGGGACAATAAAATTGCTTTAAAGGCTCCAGGTACTTATGGATCTTCTTCATATGGAACTTATGGATATGAGTCTTTCTATGAAGTAAATTGGTATCAAGTACATAATGATAATGGTACTCCAGATAGTAGTTCCTTTAAGAGACTATCTCAAGAAATGCTTGGTATTGGTGGATATGAAAATGGTTATATGACTTACATTTCAGGTAAGAGCAAAAATGACCTAGATGCGTTAAGAAAAATTACTGGACAAGAAGATATTACATGGAAGTCTTATAAGTTAGGACGTTATGAAACAGTAAAAGAAAATCTTGATAAGATTCCATATTTTAACTCTGATAAAGTAATTGCACAATTTAAACAAGCATTAGAACAAGATGCAGAAAGTGGAAATACAAAGCGTAATAATAGTATTGCAGTAAAAAGAACATTATTTGGAATTGTAAAGCGTGCCACAGATGATTTTAGCAATGGAAGTGTATATGAGGCACCAGAAGTAATTTCAGTATCTTCTGCAAAACAATTAGTAGAGCTTGTAAAAGAAAATCCAGCTGGATATTATAAGTTAGCAGGTGATATTGATTTTACAGGCATTTCAGCACAAGATGGCGCATACATTACAGACCGTTTTATTGGTGTATTAGATGGAGATGGACATAACATTAAGGGAATGAAATATACATTATTTAACCAAATGATTTATGCTCAAGTGAAGAACGTAACAATTCTTCAACCATCTTATGAAGCAGAAGCAGTAGCTTATATAGCAAAAAATTCAAAGAACGTAACCATTGATACAGTACGTGTTGACGGTGCAGATATGACACTCCCAATGGTAAAAACTAAGACAGGTACATATTATGAATATGGAACTGTTGAAGCAAGTGTAAGAGCCATTGAAATTGATTCTGTAGAAGACTTCTTAGCCATTGGTTCATCAGAAGTTGCTAAGAAGAAGAATTACCAATTAGTAGCAGATTTAGACTTTACAAATGTAAATGCTTCAAACTTTGTAATTTCAGGAACATTCAGTGGTAAGATTGATGGAAATGGTCATGTAATTTCTAATGTAAATCGTACTGTTTTTGAAAAATTACAAAATGCTACAATTACAAACTTAGGAATTAAAGATAGTAAGTTAACAAATGGAAGTCAAAAGGGTATTTTTGCAAATAACATTGCTAGCTCTACAATTGAAAAAGTATATATTAAAGATAGTAGCTTATCTAACAATACAAACCAAGTTGGTGGATTTGCAGGTGTAATTGCAAATAGTACTGTAAAAGAAGTTTCTTTAGAAAATGTTTTTGTTAAATCAAACAATACAATCGGTGGAGTTGCAGGACAAATTGATAACTCTAAAGTAGAAGATATTATTGTTACAGGAAAGATTGAAGGAACTATTTACCATGATTTAGGAGCTAGAATTGGTGGTGTTACAGGATGGGTTGGCACTGGTACAACATTAAAGAATGTATACACTAAAGTTGAAATTGTTGCACCACAAGCGATAGGAAATGGTGGAATTATTGGTGGACCAAACAATAGAAATGTTTCTATTGCAAATGCAATTGCATTAACAACAGGAACAAATGCAAAACAAATCGCTGGTTGGAACGTATTAAGTAATACAAGCAACGTATATCAATATGCTGGATCTACTAGTGGTAAAAATACAGTAGCTGGAAACCTTGAAGCTTCTGAAGAACAAGTAAAAACAGAATCTTTCTATACAGAAAATCTTAAGTTCTCTGCAGATATCTGGGATGTATCTGATGTAAAGAATGGTGGAACACCTAAGTTTAAAAATGCTTTAACAATGTTTGAAGCAGATAAAATAGCACCAGAAATTACAGGAGTAGAAAATGATAAACTTTATAAAGAAGCAGTAACTCCAGTAATCACAGATGAACATTTAAGTACTGTTGTAGTAACAAAAGATGGTGAAACTGTTGAATACAAAGCAGAAATGAGCTTTACAGAAGATGGAAAGTATATCATTGTAGCAACAGATGAAAGTGGAAATGAAACAACTGTAACATTTGAAATTGATACAACAGCACCAGTAATTGCAGAAGTAGAAAATGACAACATTTACAACGTAGATGTAACACCAGTAATTACAGATAACAACTTAGAAACTGTTACTATTGTAAAAGATGGTGTAGAAGTTTCTTACACAGATAAGATGAGTATTACAGAAGATGGAGCATATAAGATTACAGCCGTAGATAAAGCAGGAAATGAATCTAGCTTATCCTTTAGCATTGATAAAACAGCTCCAGTTATTGAAGCAACAGTAAGTTCTGACGCTAAATTCTGGGAAAACTATGCAGTAACATTTAAAGATGCAGGTGCAGGTATTGCAGAAGTAAAATGGGACATTGATGAAAAGACAGTAGAAGACTTTAAGAAAGAAGTAGCTACTATTGAAGTAAAAGATGAAAAACAATTTACAGAAACATTAGCATTCTACAAAAATAGTACTTATACATTCTATGTAAAAGATAAAGCAGGAAATGAAACTGTTTATGTATTACATACATCTGAATTTATTAACGATACAAAAGCACCAGTCATTACAGGAGTAGAAAATGGTGGATTATATAAGGAAGCTGTTACACCAGTGATTACTGATGAAAACTTAAAGACAGTAACTGTTTTAAAAGATAATGTAGAAGTTGAGTATAAAGCTGGTATGAGCTTTACAGAAGATGGCGAATATAAGATTACAGCAGTAGATAAAGTTGAAAATCAAACAAGTATTGCATTTGTAATTGATAAAACAGCACCAACTATAGAAGTAAAATTAACTTCTAATAATAAATATTGGGAAAGTTATGAAGTATCCTTTAACGATGCAGGTTCAGGTATTGCAGAAGTAAAATGGGATATTGATGAAAAGAGAATTGAAGACTTCAAAAAAGAAGTAGGAGTAATTGAAGTAAAAGATGAAGAGGCATTTTCTGAAACATTAACTTTCTATAAGAATAGTGCATATACATTCTATGTAAAGGATCATGCAGGCAATGAATATGTATATGTATTACATACAAGTAAGATGTAAGAAATTGTTTTAAAAAGCATTCAAAAATAAAAAGAGTAGTTGTCTTTTGTAAAAAAGCATAAGGCAACTGCTCTTTTTTGCTAGGAAAAAGATGAATCATAAAAGAAGAAAAAACTAAAAAATATTGAAAGAATCATGCAAAAGAAAAAACGTAATAAGAGAACATAAAAAGTAGAACTTATGAATTGACAAAGAGGAAGCTATGAATTATTCTTTTATCAAGTTATAATGAGAAAAAAGGGGAATCAAGGTGAACATTTATGATATTGCAAAAGAAGCAGGAGTATCTATTTCCACTGTTTCAAGGGTATTAAATAACAAAGGAAATGTAAATGAACAAACAAGAAAAAAAGTAGAGGAAGTTTTAAAGAAAAACAACTATACTCCTAGTGCCATTGCCAGAGGAATGGTAAGCAAATCCATGCGTACCATAGCAGTATTAACCGTAGATATTCGAGTTCCTCATTATGCCACAACGGCATATATTATTGAACGGGAATGTAGCAAAAAAGGATATGAAGTATTGCTTTGCAATACAGGTGGAGAGAAAAAAGAAACAGAAAAATATCTTACTATAGTATTAGAAAAGCATGTAGATGGCATTATTTTTGTCGGTTCTATTTTTAATACGATTTGTGAAGATAAAAGAATAAAAAGATTGTTGGGGAAAGTTCCTATGGTAGTTGCCAATGGTACATTGCAGATGGAAAATGCTTACTCGATTCTAGTCAATGACAAAGGAGGCATTTCCCTAATGGTACGACATTTAGTGGAAAAAGGACACAAACATATTTATTATGTAAAAGATATGGATACCATGAGTGCTAGACTAAAGTGTGAAGGATTTGTGCAATGTATGAAGGAATGTGGGTTAGAAGCAGAAGCAAATAATGTGATAGAAACAGAATCTAGCATAGATGGTGGAAGAATGGTAGTAAAAATATTGCAAAAGGAAAAAAAGAAGGTCACTGCCATTATCTGTGGGGAAGATATTACAGCAGCAGGAGTGGTAAAGGAACTGTTGCAACAAGGAATACAAGTGCCTAACGATGTGGCAGTAACAGGATACAATAATTCCCAATATGCAAGAATTTGCCAACCACAACTTACTACTGTTGATAATAAGCCAGAATTGGTTGCAACGTTAAGCGTAAAGTTGTTAACAGATTTAATAGAAAAGAAAGAAAATAGTGACTGCTATGTTATTGAGCCAGAGATAGTACTAGGAGAAACTACATAAGAGTGAATGTAAGAGTGCCATACCAAGTGTATAATGGCACTTTTTTAGTTCATAGAAATGTTTTTAAGGCTTTTCTTTCTGTTATCTTCTCATATGATGATTAGAAATAAGCAGTTTGGTATAATTGCACAGTTTTTTATTTGATATTAGAAAAATAAAAGGTATAAATTGTGTATTTTATACATAATTTTAATTGGTATAAAACAAAATATTGACATTAATAGAACAATAGTTATAATGAAAGTAAAGAAAGCGCTTTCATAAACTATCTTATGGATAACATCTATAACAATAGAAATCAATAGGTTAATACATAATATGATGTATTTCATAATGTTAGAATACTACCAGTAAGAAAGGATAGAGAGGTATGAGAATTACATATGAAGTAATGGAAAAAGAATTTGCAAGAATTTTACGAGAAAAAGGTTTTTCACAAGAAGATGCCAAAAGTGCAGCTATGATTTTTGCTAGCAATAGTATGGCAGGTGTATATTCCCATGGATTAAACCGATTTCCACGAGTAGTAAGCTATTTGGAAAAAGGAGAAATTGACCCAAATGCACAACCTACTTGTGAGATGCAGATGGGTGCCATTGAGAGATGGAATGGACATCGTGGATTTGGTCCATTAAATGCAAAAAAAGCCATGGATCGAGCTTGTGAACTAGCAAAAGAGCATGGAATTGGTTGTGTAGCACTTGGAAATAACAATCACTGGATGCGTGGTGGTACTTATGGATGGCAAGCAGCTGATAAAGGAATGATTGGAATTTGTTGGTCTAATACTATGCCAAATATGCCAGCATGGGGTGGAGTAAATCGTAAAATTGGAAATAATCCGCTGATTATGGCAGTTCCTCGCTCCAACGGAGAACACGCAGTAATCGACTGTGCAGTTTCTCAGTTTTCTTACGGTAAAATTGAAGACTGTCGATTAAAAGGGGTAAAACTTCCAGTTCCAGGTGGATACGATACAAAGGGAGAATTAACAACAGACCCAGCAGAAATCGAAAAAACTTGGCGTGTTCTTCCAATGGGGTATTGGAAAGGTAGCGGAATTTCCATTTTACTTGATTTGGTTGCTACTGTGCTAACCAATGGAAATTCTGTAAAAGACGTTGGAACATTTGGTGATGAAGTTGGATTAACTCAAATTATGATTGCCATAGACCCAACCAAATTTAATACTGTAGAACAAACAGATGCTATTGTAGATGAAATTTTAGCAGATATTAAATCTTCTGAACCAATTAAAGAAGGAGAAGAAGTTTATTATCCAGGAGAATTAGAACTAAAAAGTATAAAAGAAAATAAAGAAAAGGGAATCCCAGTAGTAGAAGAAGTGTGGGAATCTATTTTAAATATGTAAAGATAAGGAGGGGAAGTTATGGAATATTTGATTGGTATTCTATTACTTGTTTCATTTGTTGGTTTAGCAGTATATGCAGTGCGTGGTGGTAATCTTATGATGGGAATGCTTATTATAGCAATTATCTGGACCGTGTTACCACTACTTGGAAATACATTTGCAACAAATCCTGAGTTTGCATAATCTTACCCAGGAATTGCAGATATTAATATTGTAGATGCGATTACAAAAGTATTCCAGTCTGGTCCAGAAGGCTGGGGAAGTGTTCTTGTTAATGTTGTATTTGGTGCATGGTTTGGTCGAGTATTACTTGCCACTGGAATTGCAGATGCACTGATTCGTAAAGCAGTAGAGCTTGGAGGAGATAAGCCAATTATTATTTGTATTCTTCTTTCTATTGTAACAACTGCCATTTTCTCAACTTTATTTGGAGCAGGTGCAGTGGTTGCTATTGGTGTTATCATTTTACCAATTATGATGAGCTTAGGAATACCTAAGACACTTTCTATTGGTTCTTTTATGATGAGTGTAGGTGCAGGTATGTACTTAAACCCAGTTCTTACTGGTCAATTTTTAGCATTTTTCTTAGATGAAAACGGAAAACAAATGCTTACCTATGATGATCCAGCACGTTTAAAGTGGGCAATGATTGGTGTAGGCGTACAATTAGTTATGGTAATTGTAATGTGTATCGTTGGACTTCGTAAAAAGAAAATTGCTCATACATGGCATGCTTCTGCATGGAGAAAATCACGCCCAGGATATGTTCCTACCATTGCATTAATTGCACCAATTTTACCAGTAGTACTTCTTGTAGTATTTAAAGTACCTATTATTCTTGGTTTTATTATTGGAAGTTTCTATGCACTAGGTGTTTGTGGAAAGTTAAAAACATTCCAAGGAGCTTGTCGTGTATTAAATAAAGATTTTTATGACGGTGTTGTGGATACTGCTCCATTAGTAGGATTTTTATTAATGCTTCCAATGTTTAATAAAGCAGCAGAATTATGTGTTCCATATTTTAATGCTTTACTAGGAAATGTAATTCCAAACAATACACTTGTTATTAGTATTGCCTTTGCACTTCTTGCACCATTAGGATTATTCCGTGGACCATTTACTTTATTTGGTTGTGGTGCTGCAACCCTTGGAATTTTAAAGGGAATTGGATTTTCAACCTCTTACATCTATGCATTAATGGTTATTCCATCTATTACAATGAATGTTTCTATTTGTATGACTCAAAGTTGGATTGCATGGGGAGTAAGTTATTCAAAAGTTTCTACTCGTGAACATTTAAAGCAAACATTACCGATTGCATGGATTGTATGTGCCATTATGCAAGCAATCACATTTATTATATTTGGTTAGGGAGGTAGAACATTATGGATAGTAGAAAAATACGAATGGGAATTGATGTTGGGGGAACTCATACAAAAGCAGTTGCTATTGACAATGCTACTCATGAAATTGTAGGAAAATCTTCTGTAAAAACAACCCATGATGATAAAGCAGGAGTTGCAACAGGAGTTGTAAATGCATTTAAAAATTGTTTAAAGGAAAATAATATTAATCCAAAAGACGTTATATTTGTGGCACACTCTACCACACAAGCTACTAATGCGTTAATTGAAGGTGACGTGGCAAGTGTTGGTATCGTTGGTGTAGGACCACAAGGGCCAGGAGGCTGGATTGCAAAGCTACAAACCAATATGAGAGATATTAACTTAGGTTCTAGCCGTTACATTCGTCTTCATAATCGTTATATTTGTGATGAAAAATTATCCGATGATTTAGTAACAAACACCATTAAGTCTTTGGTAGATGAAGGGGCAGAAGTAATTGTAGCAAGTGAAGCCTATGGTGTTGATGATATGGAAAATGAAACTGGAATTTGTAACATTGCAAAAAATATGGGATTAGAAGCAACAGCAGCTAGTGAAATTACAAAATTGTATGGATTGACACGCCGTACTCGTACTGCAGCAATCAATGCTTCTATTTTACCAAAAATGTTAAATACTGCAAATTCCACAGAACAAAGTGTAAAAAGTGCTGGAGTAGAAGTTCCTCTTATGATTATGAGAGGGGACGGTGGCGTTATGGAAATTAGTGAAATGAAAAAGCGTCCAGTTCTTACTATGTTATCTGGCCCTGCTGCTTCTGTTATGGGAAGTTTAATGTATTTAAGAGCTTCCAATGGTGTCTACTTTGAAGTTGGTGGTACAACAACTAACATTGGGGTTATTAAAGATGGACGTCCAGCCATTGATTATTCTATTGTAGGTGGACATAGAACTTACATTAGTAGT
>CAJFOH010000069.1 GCA_904395845.1 uncultured Lachnospiraceae bacterium | reverse complement strand
ACTATCTCCCCATCACTTTCCCTATTCCAGCACAAATAAAAAATGCTACAATATTTACCACCACAATAGTAGCTCCTACTGGTGTGGAAAATAAAATAGATACCATCATTCCTATCAAAGCACAAATAACTGAAATGATAGCAGAACAAATAACTACACCTTTAAAGTTTTGAATCATTCTCATTGCTGAAAGGGCAGGGAAAATAACAAGGGCTGATATCAGTAGTGAGCCTACCAAATTCATAGCTAGTACAATAATAATAGCTGTTACAACGGCAATTAATAAGTTGTATCGATCTGATTTCATTCCTGTCGCCTTTGCAAAGTTTTCATCAAAGGTAACTGCAAATATTTTATTGTAGAAAAAGCAGAAAATAAAAATAACTACAATAGACATAATGACACTTACAAAAACCTCTGCTTCTGTTAGTGTTAAAATTAAGGTTGCGCCAAATAAGGTACTACATACATCACCTGCAATATTAGTAGATGTAGAAAACACATTTAATACTAAGTACCCTACTGCTAGAGAACCAACGGATAACATAGCAATGGCAGAATCTCCTTTTATCTTTGAATTTTGCCCTGTACGAAGCAAAAGAATTGCTGTTATAATGGTTACTGGCATAACAAACACAGTATTATTGGCAACTCGAAATATGGTAGCAACTGCCAATGCACCAAATGCTACATGGGAAAGTCCATCACCAATATAAGAGAAGCGTTTTAATACAAGAGTAACTCCTAATAAAGAGGAACATAACGCAATGAGTACTCCTACAATAAGAGCATACTGTACAAATGGATATTGTAAATATAAAAATAACTTATTTATCATACTACTCAATGATTCCTCCTTCTGTGCATTGAAACATTTTCCATGCATCACTTGTTATATAGTCTTCTTTTTTTCCAAAAAATAATTGTTTTTTTCCAACATGAAGAATATGACTTGCATAAGTCAAAGCAATTTTTACATCATGGGAAATCATAATAATAGTGATTCCACTATCGTTTAATCGCTTTACTAACTGGTAAAACTCCTTAGTTACCTTTGGGTCAAGACCAGTTACTGGCTCGTCTAATAATAAAAGTTTTGATGTTGCACAAAGAGCTCTTGCGAGTAACACTCTTTGTTGTTGTCCACCAGATAAGTTTCGGTAACATTTTTTTCTTAAATCCCAAATTTCCATACGTTTCATATTTTCTTCTGCTAGTTGTTTTTCTCTTTTTGTATAAAAAGGTCGTAAGCCACACTTAGATAATGTACCTGATAATACAATTTCTTTTACGGAAGCTGGAAATTCTTTTTGTATGGCTGTTTGCTGTGGCAAATATCCAATTTCAGATAACGTTAGACCATCGCCCATTGTAATGGTACCTTTGATTGGCTTAATTAAATTTAAAATGGTTTTCATTAACGTACTTTTTCCTGCTCCATTTTCTCCTACAATGCATAAATAATCCCCTTTATTTACTTCCATTTGAATATTTTCGCTGATGATATGCCCATCGTATCCAACTGCTACTTGGTCACAAGTAATATACGCCATACAAATTTCCTCCTAATTTAATGCTTGTTTTAATACTTCTAAATTTTTTTCCATTGTAGATAGATAAGAAAATCCTTCTTCTATCTCTCTAGCAGACACTGATTGAATGGAATTCATTGTTAAAATCTGTTCCTTTTTTTCTTTTGTATTGCTAATGACAGTAGAAGCAACTTTTGTATCTGAGTTTTCAAGAACAAGTACAACTGGTAACTTTTCTTCCTTAATTCTTTCTGCTAAATAAATGATTGTTTCAAAGCTTGCTTCTGTATCTGCACTACACCCTGGAAATGCTGCATAGTATTCTAATCCATAATCATCTACTAAATATCGAAATGGAAAACGGTCTGCAAATAATACTGTTTTTCTTTTTGCAGTTGATACTACTTCTTCATATTGCTTATCTAACTGGTCAAGTTTTTCTATGTATCTTTGGCAATTTTCCTTATAGATTGATGCATGCTCCGTATCTAAAGTTTCCAACTCTTGTTCTATTGTTTCTACCATTGTTTTTGCATGTTTTAAAGAGAGCCATACATGTTCATCGTATTCGCCCTGTTCTTCTACCACTTCATGATTGTGTCCATCACCTTCAAGATTATGCAACTCCTCATGGCTGCTCTCATCTTCCTCATGATTGTGAGTATCTTCTTCATGGCTATGGTCATGCTCCATTCCATCAATAATTTCCTCACGTTTTACATCATCACCTAATACATCAAAAAAACTAATGGTTTTTATTTCATCATTGTTTGACTGTTCTACTGCTTCTTTTACCCATCCATCAGAAGTTCCACCAACATATATTACTAAATCACTATCTGCAATGGTTGCAATATCTTTCGCCGTTGGTTGATAACTATGAACATCCACTCCATTTTCTAATAAATAAGTAAGCGCAATGTTCTCATTTTCCTCTCCGATTAGTTGCTTTGTCCAGTCATATTGTGGGTAAGTTGTGCAAACAATTTGTATTTTATCTGTTTCCTTTTCATTTGCCTGTGTATTCGGAGATGATGTTGTGCTACAACCACTAAATACAAGGCTAGATACGGTTATACTAGCCACAATTGTTCTCTTCAACTTTGTTATCTTTCTATTCATATTATAACCTCATTTCTTTTTTCGATTATCTTCTACTTATACATGACAAGTTTCTTATCCCGTTGCCTTTCTACCTTCCATAAAATATTCTCTTTTGGTAAAGTATGTCCACAAAATAGCAACTTATTACAGTACTCTTATTACACACTTTCGTATTTGAAATAAATGAAACAATCAATTCTTTACCTGCAATTTTCACATAATCCAAATAACACAGAATTTTTACATTCTAATAAAAAACCATGATTTTTAAATAAATGGTTGGTAATCTCATTCATAAAATCACATTCCAAATGTATAATCTTTCCACAATTTCTACATTGCATATGTAGATGCTCCATACAATTGGCGTGTGGCTCTACATATTGATATAAGCAACTTTCACCATCTGCTGTCTTATATTTTAATAATGTACCACTTTCTGTCATTTTTTCTAAATTTCTATATATAGTGGCAAGGTCAACTTTTTTATTATTTTTTTCTAAATATGTAAAAATATCCGAAGCATTCACTCGTTGCTCCTTATGAAGCTGAAAATATTCTAAAATATAAGTTCTACACTTTGTACGATATATTCTTGCCATAGTCTTCCTTCCTTTTATCCATTGGTTTCATGATTAATAACTAAAACAACTTTTCAAATGCCATCGTTTACCCTATTATTTCTCTTTTCTATTGTTTTTCTTCTAGGACAAAATGCAAATCATTTGCAAATATGATTATAATTGGTTTTTAATTGCTTGTCAATAAATTTGCAAACCATTTGCAAATAATATAACAATAAAAACGAGGAGTGAAAACTCCTCGCTTCTTATAATAAGTATTCTATTATTTTTAGCAACATAAAACTTGCTAAGTGCTTTTGCTCTATTACATTTTTACGATAACAATCATTTGAAACATTTAGAAACTAACATTATTTCATACCCAATTATTCACGTTCTTCTCCTCTAAAATGGCACAACGCTGCATAATATAATTGTGATAATGCAATAGAGAATAATCCTCCAACCATAAATACAGGTACACCAAAAAGCAATCCACGAGCAATATTTTGCTTTTGTATCATTACATATGGATCAGCATCTACAATCTTTTCTCTTGCAACCCAAACATTATCCACAGCATTTGCTTCGCCAATTTTCCATGCAATGATTCCACATACTATGAGGCAGGTAAATAAAAATACTAGACTACAGAATCGTGGATTTAATTTGAATAGTTTCATATAAATCTCCCTCCTTCTATGTACTATTGGTTAACGTTGTTGTATTTTTTACCATTATACGTTATATTTTTTCATTTTCCAAGGTTTCCTATGTTTTTTCATAAAATTTTAAATAATTATTAATATTTTCTACTATAAATTATTCTATTCTTTTGGTTTAAATTTTATTTTAATTCCATTTATATATGAATAACCTTAAAAATATTTGAGCTATAAATTTTATAACTAAAAAAGGGCTGTATAACATTTTGCTATACAAACCTTTTCTAATAATTTCATTTCTGTCCATATTATACTTGTCTACGCTTTGCTTCCACTCCTTCTGACTTAACATTGTGAGTTTGATTTTCTGGTTTCACTTTTTGCGTAACGCTATTAAATGTTTCCTGCTGTTTCTTTTGATTTAATTTTTCTTGCTCTTTCTTATTCATATTTTTCTCCATCTCTGTAAGATTTTATATGAATTTAGTATATGGAAAGAGTGGGATTTTATACAATATATAAATGAAAAAATCCCCAAGAATACCCTTGGGGATTGAATATGGTAAAATATTATCTCTTGGAGAATTGAGGAGCACGACGAGCTGCCTTTAAACCGTATTTCTTTCTTTCCTTCATACGAGGATCTCTTGTTAAGAAACCAGCCTTCTTTAATGTTGGACGGTATTCTGCATCTGCTTGTAATAAAGCTCTAGAAATACCATGTCTGATAGCTCCAGCTTGTCCTGTTGTTCCACCACCGTGAACGTTAACAAGTACGTCAAACTTGTCAAGAGTTTCTGTTGCAACTAATGGTTGACGAACAACTGTCTTTAATGTTTCAAGACCGAAATAGTTGTCGATATCTCTCTTATTTATTGTAATGTTACCTGTACCAGGTACTAAATATACTCTAGCAATACTGCTCTTTCTTCTTCCTGTTCCGTAAAACTTAACCTTTGCCACTTTGATTTCCTCCTTCCACTACAAATTAAAATGTTAATACTTCTGGCTTTTGAGCTTGTTGTTCATGCTCTGGTCCAGCGTATACATGAAGCTTCTTATACATTTCTCTACCTAAAGGTCCCTTTGGAAGCATACCTTTTACTGCTAACTCAACAACCTTTTCTGGCTTCTTAGCTAACATTTCCTTTAATGTAGCTTCTTTGAATCCACCTACATAATCAGAGTGAGAATAGTACATCTTTTGATCTAACTTCTTACCTGTTACAGCAATCTTGTCAGCGTTAACAACGATTACATAATCACCTGTATCGATGTGTGGTGTAAAGATTGGTTTATTCTTTCCTCTTAAAACTTTAGCAACTTCAGATGCTAAACGACCTAATGTATAGCCTGTAGCATCAACTACATACCATTTTCTTTCAATTGTTGCAGGACTTGCCATGTAACTCTTCATTGGTTAACCTCCTATAAATGTCATATTTTCTGAATTATCTTGTTCTCTAGAGATAACTTGAGAACCTTATTGAAATAATATATGAAAAAATGTATTTACCGGGGCTTTGGCTTATACATCTTCACTAACATATTAACCATTAAGACAGCTATCATATTTTTGTTTTAAACCTATTATTCTAAACTGTTTTAACAGCCTTTTTATTATAGTATAATAACCTACTTCTGTCAATATTTTTTCCGTACTTTTTCCTTATTTGTAAATGAATTTCTCATATTTTCATATCTATTTTTCTTATTCAACGGAAAAAATGTCATCAAAAGCTATTTTTATCCCTATGAAAACGCCCCATATAACTTTTCATCTTGTGTATGAAACCAAGTATTTCCAATGCTTACAACAACGAATCCCATCTGTTTATAGCAAGCAATTGCTTGAAGATTATTATCACTTACTGTCAATCGAATGTTATCCATACATTCATTTTTATATTTACAAAGAAATAATTTCATTGCTTTTTTCCCAATGCCTTGATTTTGAAATTCTGGTAACAGTCCTATTCCTTCCACGCTAGAATATTCCCCTTTTTCCCAAAAAAACATCCCTACTATTTGTTTGTTCCATTGAATCAAATAGAAATGATTTTCTTTCTTTTGCATCATTTCTTTTACCATTTCTACTGTCCATGTAGATGACATTGGAACATGAAAGAAACTTTGATTGTAAATATCTACAAGTTTTTCTATCTTATCTTCTTCTACAACTACAAATTCTAGTTCATTTTCTTGTATTTGATGATTCATTTCGTTATTATTCTTTTCCTGACAGAGATTACTATTGTGGTTTTTCGTAGCTACATGATAAAAACTATCTTCTGCTTCCATATGTTTTTTTTCATTGTTCTCTACATTGTGTTGCATGAAGCTACTATTCTTTCTATCATACTCCATTTGTAATAACTGATTATATCTTTTATACGTATAGTAGCCAATTTGTATTCCATCCTTTAATTTCTTTGTGTTATCACAAATATAAATGTCCTTTGCACCATTTCTCGTTGCTTGTTTTGTTAGTCTAGCTATAGTGGATTCATAATCATTGTCTACACAACGATTCAATATAATATATGCCTTTTTCTTTGGAACAATTTCTTTTTGAATCAAAGTATAATCTACATATTTATTTTCTACATGAATGATATCTTCTAAGTGTTCTTCTTCCTCTATGGACACTAAAGTTAGTCCATGAGCTGGTACTTTTTGTCCTGCATAGCTACGATTTCTGCTATCTAAAATTTCTTCTACTTGCTGTGGTGTATAAAATCCAGTTCCAACTCGAATTAGTGTCCCTACAATAATTCTTACCATATTATAAAGAAAGCCATTTCCTGAAATAACAATGCGTATCATATCATCTTCTTTTATAATATCCAACTGGTAAATGGTTCGTACTGTATCCTCGATTTGTGTTCTTGAAGAACAAAAACTACGAAAATCATGCTCCCCTATAAGATACTTTGCTCCCTCTCTCATTTTTTCTACGTCAAGTGGCATAAAATAAAAGTAAGAGTCCAATCGATGCTTTGGCATAGGGATTTTTCGGTTTAAAATTTTATATTCGTATGTTTTTCTTGTATTACACTTTCTTGGGTGATAGGTTAATGGTACTTCCATCGATTGTTGAACTACAATATCATCTGGCAATCGCTGATTTAATGCATAACAAATTTTTTCTGGTGGTATTTTTGTATTGGTATCAAATACTGCCACATTCCCTAAGGCATGAACGCCGGAATCGGTTCTACTAGCACCAATTACTTGGATTTCTTCCTTTAGCAACTGACTCAATTTTTCATTTAATACTTGCTCTATTGTTAATCCATTTGGCTGAATTTGCCAACCACAATAATTGGTTCCATCATAAGATATTATTAATTTTATTCGTTTCATTTTCTCTCCTACCATTGATTCATTATAAATGATACGTGTTGATTTCTAATTTATATAAATCGAAGTCCTATCATACAAAGTAAGTAAATGAATAAAATGCTATATGCAATTCCATCACATTTTTTATATACCAATGGTTTCATTTTTGTTCTGCCTTCCCCACCACGATAGCATCTAGCCTCCATTGCCATAGCTAAGTCTGTGGCTCGGCGAAATGCAGACACAAACAAAGGAACTAGAATTGGAATCATACTTTTTGCTTTCTTTATTACCCCACCAGTTTCAAAATCTGCACCACGTGCCATTTGCGCTTTCATAATTTTATCTGTTTCTTCGATTAAAATTGGAATAAATCGTAACGCAATAGACATCATCATAGCAATTTCATGAACTGGTACTTTTATTTTTTTCAAAAAACCAAGTGCCTTTTCCAGACCGTCGGTTAAATCGTTTGGCGTTGTGGTAAGAGTCATAACGGAAGAACCCATAATTAAAAATATTAATCGTGTTGCCATATAAGCAGCAACTATAATTCCTTCCTTAGTAGCTTTTAATTTCCATATTTGAAAAATGACTTCTCCTGGTGTTAAAAATATATTAAAGGATACACTAATTAATAATAAGATAACGATTGCTTTTAATCCTCTTACAATAAAGGATAATGGTACTTTTGATATTTTAATAATAGATAATAAAAAGATAGCACCAAGAATATATCCTAAGATTCCTTTGGTTGAAAACAATGAGATAATATAAATCATTGTTCCTGCTAACTTGGTTCTTGGGTCCAATTTATGAATGGGTGAATCCGTTGCATAATACTGGCCAATGGTTATATCACGAATCATCGCTTCCTCCTTATATGTGTTTTCTCTGTTTCCACAATTTTAAAATTTCTTTTTTTGCTTCTTCTAATGTTGTAATGTGAGTATTAATATCCCAACCATGTTCTTTTAACTGATTCACAATATAGGTTACTTGTGGTGCTGCTAATCCTATTTGCTCTAATTCTTTGTAGTGACTAAAAACCTCCTTTGGTGTTCCATCAAACTTTACTTGCCCCTTATCCATTACAATAATTCTTTGGGCATAGTTTGCAATATCTTCCATACTATGTGATACTAAAATAATAGTAATTTTCTTCTCTTTGTGTAGGTGAGAAATCATACTTAATATGTCATCTCTACCTTTTGGATCTAGTCCTGCTGTTGGTTCATCTAAAATTAAAATTTCTGGTTCCATTGCAAGTACTCCTGCAATTGCAACTCTACGTTTTTGTCCACCTGATAATTCAAATGGCGAACGCTCATAATAACTTTCATCTAACCCAACTAACGCTAATGCTTGTTTTGCTTTTTCTTTTATTTCTTCCTTGCTTAACCCAAGGTTTTTTGGTCCAAAACATACATCATCAAACACTGTAACTTCAAATAATTGATGTTCTGGGTATTGGAATACCAATCCTACCTTTTGTCTTAGCTGTTTCATAGAAAAATCTTCATCACTAATATTTTTTCCATTGTAATAAATGTTTCCACTAGTTGGACGAATAAGTCCATTAAAATGTTGTATAAGTGTTGATTTTCCTGAACCTGTATGCCCCATTAATCCTACAAATTCTCCATCTTTGATTTCTAAAGAAACATCATTTGTGGCATGGACTGGATTTGCTGTATCATTTCCATAAATATAATTAATGTGTTCTAACTTTATTGACATAACTGCTTTACCAACTCCTCCACCGTTAAAATACCATCATCTAGCGGTATTCCTTCTTTTTTTAGTTCATATGCTAATTCTGTAACTTGTGGCACATCCAAACGATATTTTTTTAGTGTTTCTACTTGAGAAAATATTTCCTTTGGCTTTCCTTCCATTACAATTTTTCCTTCATCCATAACTACAATGCGATCCACATCTGTTACTTCTTCCATATAATGAGTAATTAAAATCACTGTAATTCCTTCTTTTTTATTTAACTCCATTACTGTTTTTATTACTTCTTTTCTTCCATTTGGATCTAGCATAGCAGTTGGCTCATCTAATATAATGCATTTTGGTTTCATTGCTATCACTCCTGCAATCGCTACACGTTGCTTTTGACCACCAGATAACTTATTTGGGGAGTGTTTTCTATATGCTATCATCCCTACTGATTCTAGGCTACTTTCAACTCTTTTCCAAATATCTTCCGTTGGAACACCTAGATTTTCTGGCCCAAATGCTACATCTTCCTCTACAATGTTACCAATAATTTGATTGTCAGGGTTTTGAAATACCATTCCTGCTGTTTGGCGAATCTCCCATAAACTGTTATCGTCTTTGGTATCTTTCTCTCCAATCCATACAGTTCCTTCTGTTGGAAGTAAAATTCCATTGAAATGTTTTGCCATTGT
>CAJFOH010000068.1 GCA_904395845.1 uncultured Lachnospiraceae bacterium | reverse complement strand
TGCAGTTGTTAGCCAAGTAACAAGAAATTATGTTATAACATTAGGCAAAACAAGTGCAAGATAATGTATTTGGTGAATATAGAGATTATTATAAAATATCTTACTTATAATAATGGCAGATAAGTATCACAATGAAAGAACAATCTTTCTAATTGGATACAAGCAAGTATATAGTAGGATATAAAAAACTATTGGATAAAGATTAAGAGGTTAAAGTTATGGAAAAGAAACGTAGAGTCCTTTTAAAACTTAGTGGTGAAGCATTAGCTGGAGAAAATAAAACAGGGTATGATGAAGCCACAGTAAGAGATGTAGCATTACAAGTAAAGCAATCTGTTGATGCAGGTGTTGAAGTTGGAATTGTTATTGGTGGAGGAAATTACTGGAGAGGTCGTTCTAGCAATGCGATTGACCGTCCAAAAGCAGACCAAATTGGTATGTTAGCTACCATTATGAATTGTATCTATGTATCAGAAATCTTTCGTTCCGTTGGTATGGAAACTGAGATTTTCACACCTTTTGTATGTGGTGCAATGACAAAACTATTTTCAAAAGATGAAGCAAACAAATGCTTAAAAGAAGGGAAAGTAGTATTCTTTGCAGGTGGTACAGGACATCCATATTTTTCAACTGATACAGGAATTGTTCTTCGTGCCATCGAGATGGAGGCAGATATTATTTTATTGGCAAAATCAATTGATGGTGTGTACGATAGCGATCCAAAGGTAAACCCAAATGCAAAAAAATATGATACATTAACAATTACAGAAGTTGTTGATAAGCGTTTAGCAGTTATTGATTTAACAGCATCTATTATGTGTTTAGAAAATCATATGCCACTTGCAGTATTTGGATTAAATGAAGAAAATAGCATTACAAATGCAATGAATGGTCATATTACAGGAACCATTGTTACAGCTTAAAATATGTTAGGAGAATAAAATATGAAAGAAAAAATCGCTTTTTTTGAAGATAAAATGGTAAAAACTTGCAATTCCTTATCAAGTGAATTTGCTACAATTCGTGCAGGTAGAGCAAATCCTCACGTATTAGATAAGATTATGGTGGAATACTATGGTACACCAACTCCAATGCAACAAGTTGGAAATATTTCTGTTCCAGAACCAAGAAAGATTCAAATTCAACCTTGGGAAAAGACATTAATTAAAGAAATCGAAAAGGCAATTTTAATGTCTGATTTAGGAATTACACCAACAAATGATGGAAATGTTGTTCGTTTGATTTTCCCTGAATTAACAGAAGAAAGAAGAAAAGAATTAGTAAAAGATATTAAGAAAAAAGGTGAAGCTGCAAAAGTTGCTATTCGTAATGTTCGTCGTGATGCCAATGATGCAATTAAAAAGATGAATAAGGCAAATGAAATTACAGAAGATGAAGTAAAAGACGGTGAAACAAAGATTCAAAAGCTTACCGACAAATATGTAGAAGAAATTGATAAGGCAGTAGAAGTAAAATCAAAAGAAATTCTTACTGTTTAATAGTATTTGACTTTATAAGGGTGGGTGAATATGCCTACCCTTCTTTTGCATTATAAAAATCAAAATAAGCAACATATTAGGAGGTTTTATGATAGAAACTATGGAAAATTTAGTCATACCAAAGCATATTGCTATTATTTTAGATGGGAACGGACGTTGGGCAAAGGCAAGAAAGCTACCAAGAAAAATGGGGCATGCAGAAGGTTGTAAAACAGTAGAAAAAACAGTAGAAGATGCAGCACGCCTTGGAGTAGAATATTTAACAGTATATGGATTTTCCACAGAAAATTGGAAACGTTCTGAGGAAGAAGTAGGGGCACTTATGCAACTATTTCGTTATTATATGAAGCGTTTATTAAAAGTGGCGAAGAAAAATAATGTTCGCGTAAAGATGATAGGTGATAAAAGACGTTTTGCACAAGATATTATTGATGGAATCAATGCCTTAGAAGAAGAAACAAAGGACAATACTGGGCTTACATTTGTTATTGCAGTTAATTATGGTGGTAGAGATGAAATCCGTAGAGCAACCATAAAGTTGGCAGAAGATGTAAAAGAAGGAAAACTAGAACCAGAACAAATTACAGAAGATACGATTAAGGGATATTTAGATACTGCCACCATTCCTGATCCAGATTTGTTAATTCGTACAAGTGGTGAGTTTCGACTTTCTAACTATCTTCTTTGGCAATGTGCTTATACAGAGTTTTATGTTACAGATGTATTGTGGCCTGATTTTAATAAAGAGGAATTAATTCGTGCCATTTATGACTATAATAAAAGAGATAGAAGATTTGGGGGAAGAAACGAAAAGGAGGAGAAGTAGATGTTTTGGACACGACTTGCTAGCGGAATTGTACTTTTAGCAATAGCACTTGTAACAGTAATTATGGGTGGTTCTGTGTTATTTCTTACAATTTCTGTACTTTCTCTCATTGGTATGGTAGAAATATATAAAGTATTTCATATACATAATAAGCCAGTTGGAGTAATAGGATATATATCGGCAATTAGTTATTTTATTCTATTATATATTGAAAAGTTGGACTATGTTTTGCCACTTCTTGTTTTATTCTTTTTACTTTGTATGACAGTGTACGTTTTTACATTTCCAAATACAAATGCAAATGACAGTATGGCAAGTTTTTTTGGAATGTTTTATGTAGCTGTTTTGTTATCCTATGTTTATTTAACAAGAAAAACAGTAGATGGAGCTTATATGGTTTGGTTAATCTTTATTAGCTCTTGGGGATGTGATACTTGTGCTTATTGTGTAGGAATGTTGTTTGGAAAACACAAAATGGCTCCAAAATTAAGTCCAAAAAAATCCATAGAAGGAGCGATTGGTGGTATTGTAGGAGCTGCAATTATCGGTGGCATTTTTGGAATGGTATGTGCTAGCCAATTAAAAGAATTTAGTTATCCAGAACTTCAATGTGCTATTATTTGTGCAATAGGTGCAGTAATTTCACAAATAGGAGATTTAGCAGCATCGGCAATAAAAAGAAATCATAACATTAAAGATTATGGAAAATTAATTCCAGGTCATGGTGGAGTGTTAGACCGATTTGATAGTATTATTTTCACTGCACCGATTATTTATTATGCAGCTGAATTATTAAGAAATATAATGGCATAGTTAGTAAAGAATCCTTGTTTTTCTACATTTTTTATAATTGTGTCATAAAAAAGTAGCATTTATTGGTAGATAGAAAAATGTACAAAAGAAGGAAAAAGCAAAATGAAAGGTATGAGCTGGTGATAAAATGAAATATATAACGATATTAGGGTCAACAGGTTCTATTGGAACTCAAACGTTAGATGTAGTTCGTTCCAATAAAGATATAAAAGTAGTGGCACTTGGTGCTGGTAGTAATATAAAACTTTTAGAACAACAAATAAGAGAGTTCAAACCAGAAGTTGTAAGCGTTTGGGATGAAGAAAAGGCAAAGCAATTAAAAGAAAATATTCAAGATTTAGATACAAAAGTAGTAAGTGGAATGGAAGGGTTAATTGAGATTTCTACCATTGAAACAGTTGAAATTGTAGTAACAGCAATCGTTGGTATGATTGGAATACGTCCAACTATTTCAGCTATTTTAGCAGGAAAACATATTGCATTAGCAAATAAAGAAACACTTGTAACAGCAGGACATATTATTATGCCATTAGCAAAAGAGAAGAATGTTAAAATATTGCCAGTAGATAGCGAACATTCGGCTATTTTCCAATGTTTAAATGGAGAAAATGAGAAAGAAATTGATAAAATTTTACTAACAGCCTCAGGAGGTCCTTTTAGAAATTTTACAAGAGAACAAATGAAACATGTTCAAGTAGAGCATGCATTAAAGCATCCAAATTGGAGTATGGGAAGAAAAATTACCATTGATTCTTCTACTATGATAAACAAAGGGTTAGAAGTAATGGAAGCAAAGTGGTTGTTTGATGTGGATTTTGACAATATAGAAGTTGTTGTTCAACCACAAAGCGTGATTCACTCTATGGTACAATTTGTAGATGGTGGAATTATGGCACAATTAGGTACACCTGATATGAGATTGCCAATTCAGTATGCTTTGTATTACCCAGAGCGAAGATATTTAGGTGGGGATAGAATTGATTTTGCAAGTCTTGGTCAACTAACTTTTGAAAAGCCGAATATGGAAAACTTTAGAGGATTACAATTAGCATATGAAGCAGGGAGAAAAGGTGGCAATGCACCAACAATTTTCAATGCGGCAAATGAAAAGGCAGTGGAATTATTCCTAGATAGAAAAATCGCATATTTAGAGATTCCAGAAATGATTGAGGAGTGTATGAAACAACTCCAATTTCGTAACAATCCTTCTGTTGAAGAAATATTAACAACGGAGCAGGAAACATATGAATTTATTAAAGAAAGGTGGCAATAAATGAATAGTATTTTTAGTTTACTTATTTTCTTTTTCATTATTGGATTAGTAATTTTTATTCATGAATTTGGTCATTTTTTACTTGCGAAAAAAAATGGGATTGCTGTTACTGAGTTTAATATTGGTATGGGACCTGATATTTTTAGTGTAGTGAAAAATGAAACAAAATATTGCTTAAAATGGATTCCATTTGGTGGTGCTTGCGTTATGTTAGGTGATGACAATGGAATACCAGATGCAGATGCTGAAAAAATAAATGATGAGAAAGCATTTTTAAATAAATCTGTTTGGGCTAGAATTTCAGTTATTGTTGCTGGACCAATGTTTAATTTCCTTTTAGCATTTGTACTAGCAATTATTGTAATCTCCATTGCAGGAACCGATAAGTCTATTATTCAAGGAACCATTGAAGGATTACCGACGGAGCAAGCTGGGATTCAAGCAGGTGACGAAATTATAGAAATCAATGGGGAAACCATTCATTTTTATCGAGAAATCCTTATTTATTTAAGAATGAATCCAGGAAAAGAATTGAATGTAACTTATCTTAGAGATGGAAATAAAGAACAAACAGTTATTAAGCCAGTATGGGATGAGGAAAGCAACTCCTATATGATGGGAATTCAAGGATATCCAAATTTGCGATATGAAGTAGGTGTGCTTGATACATTAAAATACAGTGTGTATGAGGTAAAATATAACATTGTTACAACAATTAAAAGTTTAGGGATGATTTTTAAAGGTCAATTTTCTATTAACGATTTATCTGGACCTGTTGGAATTGCAGGTGTAGTAGATGAAATGGTAGATGATGTAGTAGAAAATACAAAAGAAGATACATTTTCTAGCCGAGCGCTTACTATGTTTTTAACTATGGCAAATTTTGTTATATTAATTAGTGCAAACTTGGGAGTCATGAATTTACTTCCATTACCAGCTCTTGATGGTGGTCGTTTAGTATTTTTACTAATAGAAGCAGTAAGAGGAAAACCAATTGCAAGAGAAAAAGAAGGTATGGTTCATGTAGTTGGATTTGTACTTCTTATGGTACTTATGGTAGTTGTATTATTTAATGATGTAAGAAAGTTGTTTTTCTAAAGCAATAGGTTTATAGTAAATCATATTGGTGAGAACAACGAAAAGTATTATGAAAAGAATTATAATAAAAAGATAATTAAGAAGATAATAGTATAGAAATAGACAGTGCAAAAGTATAGACAGTTCTAAGTAGAAAATGATTAATTGTGTAATAAATGTTTTAGTAAGGTAGGTGAATATAATGAGTGTTAGAGCAAATACAAAAGTAATTACCATAGGAAACAAAAAAATTGGTGGTGGAAATCCAATTTTAATTCAGTCTATGACCAACACAAAAACAGAAAATGTTGCAAAAACAGTAGAACAAATTAAGCGTTTGGAAGAAGCTGGCTGTGATATTATTCGTTGTGCAGTACCTACCATGGAAGCGGCAGAAGCGTTAAAAGAAATTAAAAAGCAAATATCCATTCCTCTTGTAGCAGATATTCATTTTGACTATCGTTTAGCCATTGCTGCAATAGAGAATGGTGCAGATAAAATAAGAATTAATCCAGGAAATATTGGTGGAAAAGAAAAGCTTCTAGCAGTGGTAGAAAAGGCAAAAGAGTATAACGTTCCTATTCGTGTAGGAGTAAATAGTGGTTCCTTAGAAAAGCACTTATTAGAAAAATATGGTGGTGTGACAGCAGAGGGTATTGTAGAAAGTGCATTGGATAAAGTAAAGATGATAGAAGATGCAGGGTATAATAATTTAGT